>DASRUS010000027.1:0-3546 GCA_035687825.1 Myxococcota bacterium
GCCTGGCTGCCCGCGGACCGGGTGGATCTCCTGGTCGTGCTGCGTGCCGAGGAGATCCTCGTCGTGCGCGACGGGTTCGCGCTCGAGAAGCTGCGCGGGAGCGGGCTCCGCGCCGCGGGCGCCTCGGCGCTCCGGCTCGACGGCGCGCGCCTCGCGGCGCGCCGCTCCGATGGCAAAGCCGCCGCGCGGGCCCGGGCTCGCGCGCGACTCCAGGGCGCGGCCCTCCTCGTCGGCGTCATGCGCGCCGCGGCCGATTTCTCCCGGGAGTACGCGCTCCAGCGCGTCGCCTTCGGACGCCCCATCGCCCACCACCAGGCCCTCGCGTTCCTGATCGCCGACATGGCGAGCGCCGTCGAAGGCTCGCGCCTGCTCGTGTGGGAGGCCGCGTCGCGCCTGGAGCTCGGCCAGGACGCCGGGGAGGCGTGCGCGTCCGCGTTCCTCGAGTGCGCGGAGCAGGCGATGTTCGTCGCGCCGAACGGCCTCCAGATTCTAGGCGGTCACGGCTTCATGCAGGACTACCCGCTCGAGAAGTGGATGCGCGAAGCGCGCGCTCTCGGGCTTCTCTTCGGCGGCGTGGACGCGGCGCGCCAGGAGGCGGGGGCCGAGCTCGCCGCCTCGCGCACGCCCGTCGAGCTCACGGGCGCGGAGGACTGATGGACCTCCGCGTGGACGCCGCCACCGCGAAGCGCCTGGCCGGCGTGCGCGCCCTCGGCCGCGAGCGGGTGCGCCCGCTGGGCCTCGAGGCGGATCGCCTCGGGCGCCCGATCCCCGCGGAGCACCCCTTCTTCCAGCACCTGGTGGAGCTCGGTCTGGGCCGCACGCGCTGGACGGGCGATCCGAAGGGCGAGCGCGACGGACCGGGCAACGCGCGCGGGAACCTCTGCGTGGTCGAAGAGCTCTCGTACTGGGACCGCGGTGTCGCCGCGTCGCTCCCGGGGCCGGGCCTCGGCGAGCCGCCGATCCTCTCGATGGGAACGCCGGAGCAGCAGGAGCGCTTCCTCGGCCGGTTCCGCGAGCCCGATCGGCCGCGCTGGGGATCGTTCGCCATGACGGAGCCCGGCGCGGGCTCGGACGTGGCGCGCATCCGCGCGAGCGCGCGCCAGGCAGGCGACGAGTGGGTCCTGAACGGCGACAAATCCTTCGCCGCCAACGCGAGCCGCGCGGACTGGATCGTGGTCTTCGCGACGCTGGATCCGAGCCTCGGCCGCGATGGTCACCGCGCCTTCGTGGTGGAGCGGGGCACGCCGGGGCTCGGCGACTTCAAGATCGAGCGCAAGATGGGGCTCAAGGCGTACGAGTCCACGTCGTTCACGCTGCGCGACTGCCGCGTGCCCGCGGCGAACCTGCTCGGCGGGGACGGACGCACCGCGCGGCGCGCGGGCTTCAAGGGCGCGCTGAGCACGTTCAACGCGACGCGTCCCACGATCGCGGCCATGGCGGTCGGCATGGGCCGCGCCGCGCTGGATGCGGCGCTCGACTTCGCGAGCGAGCGGGGCCGCCTCGGCGATCCGCGCGTGCGCGATCGGCTCGAGCGGGTGCGCCGGCGGCTGCGCGTCGCGCGTCTGCTCTGTTGGCGCGCGGCCTGGCTGGCGGACCACGCGCGGCCCAACATGGTGGAGGCCTCCATGTCCAAGGCCGTGGCGCCGGCGGTGGCGCTCGAGGCCGCGAGCCTCGGCATGGAGATCCTGGGCGAGGTGGGGGGCCGCGGCGACCACCTGGTGGAGAAGCTCTTCCGCGACGTGAAGGCCCTCGACATCGTGGAGGGCACGGGGCAGATCCAGCGCCTCGTGATGGCGCGGCACCTCGTGGGCCTGCCGCGGGACGAGTAGAGCGGAGGAGATCCCATCCCGCGTCTGGCGCTCGCGAGCTACCTGCTCTTCCTCCTCGTCGCTCTCGTGGGCCGGAGCTGGCTCCAGCGCCGTCGCACGGGCGACTCG
Source organism: Myxococcota bacterium (assembly GCA_035687825.1). Classification (GTDB taxonomy): domain Bacteria; phylum Myxococcota_A; class UBA9160; order UBA9160; family DASRUS01; genus DASRUS01. Next base: position 1,938 of record DASRUS010000027.1, read on the forward strand.
GGCTTCCGCGGGCTCTCGGGCGGGATCGTCTCCGCGGCGGGCCTCGGGGGCGCGCTCCTCGTCCTCGGAACGGCGGCGAGCGCGCTCGCTCCCGTCCTGGTCCTCGCGGGAGCGACTCCGACGGCGAGCGTCCTCCAGCGCCCGTGGATCCACGCCGCGGGCCTGGCACTCCTCGGCGTCGGGATCCTCGTCAGCCTCGTCGCGCAGATCCAGATGGGTGCGTCGTGGCGGATCGGCGTCGATCCGGGGGAGAGGACGACGCTCGTGACCCACGGCGTGTTCGGCCGGGTTCGCAATCCCATCTTCACCGGCATGCTCCTCGCGGCGTTCGGCCTCGTCCTGCTGGTCCCCACCGGGGTCGCCCTCGCGGGAGCCGCGCTCGCGACCCTCGGTCTCGAGCTCCACGTGCGCCGCGTCGAGGAGCCGCACCTGCTCGGCGCCCACGGCGAGGCGTACCGCGCCTACGCGTGCCGGGTCGGGCGCTTCGTCCCGGGCGTCGGGCGGCTGCGTTGAGCCGACGCTGCGCTTCGCCAAGTACCACGAGATCGGCCCCGGCTACGACGTGACGATGACGGGACCCGTGACGCGCGTCGCCGAGGGCTCGCTCTGCCCGGAGGCGTTCGACGACGCGCGCTGACGTGAAGACCGTCCCCGATCCAAATCCCGATCGCAATTCGAGGCGGATTCGCTCTAGGGAACGATCGCGCCCTGCGCGGTTGCGGGAACCGGGATCTCCAGCGCCGGCGACTGCGCCGCGGGCGCCTGCGGCTCGGCCGGCGGCGCCACCGGGGCCTGGGCGGGGGTGTTCGCCGCTTCGGCCGCGGCCGTCGCCGGCGCTCTCCCGCGCGCAGCCAGGGCCGTCTTCAGGTTGTCGAGCACCTTCACCGTGAGCTCGTCCTCGCCCTGGACGAGGAGCGCCTTCTCGTACTGCACCACGGCCGCGTCGTACTCGCCGTTCAGGTAGTGCGCCCAGCCGAGGTTGTTCAGCGCCGCCCGCTCGCTCCCGCCCTGGCGGAACGCGTCGAGCGCCTCGGCGTAACGGCGCTGGCGTCCGAGCGCGAGGCCCAGGTTGTTGTGGAGCGTGGCGTCCTGCGGATCCAGGAGGAGCGCCTCGCGGAACGCCCCCTCGGCGCACTCGAGGTCGCCGTCGAGCAGGCACGACGCACCGAGGTTGTTCAGGATCGAGGGATCGCCGGGGCGCCGCTCGGACGCCAGCCGCTGGTACTGCATGCCGGAAGCGGGATCGCCGAGCCGATCGCACACGATGCCGAGCGCGGAGAGCGCGAGCGCAGAGCTGGGATCGATCTCCACCGCTCGCTCGAGGGGAGCGCGCGCCTCCTCCGTTCGGTCCTGGGCGATGAGCGCCAGGCCGAGGCCGGTGAGCGCGGGGGCGGATTCCGGCTGGCTTCGGAGCAGACCCCGGAAGATCGCCTCGGAGCGCTCGGGATCCTCGCGCAGGTGCAGCAGCCCGATGCGCTCGCGCGGCGCCGGATCCCCGGGCTTCATGCGCAGCGCCGCGAGGTAGGTGAAGAGCGCCTGGGAGTCCTGGCCCGCGCTCCGCTGGCGGTCGCCCGTCGCGAGCTTCTCCTCGAACGACTGCTTCGGGTCC
>DASRUS010000028.1:0-4902 GCA_035687825.1 Myxococcota bacterium
ATGGTGGCCCGGGAGGGCGTGAGCCGCACCACCATGCGGGCGCTCGCGAGGAGGCTCGCCATCTCGCCCGCCACGCTCTACCAGCACTTCCGGAACAAGCAGCACTTACAGCGGGAGATCGCCCTCCACGGCTTCGAGAAGCTCGGGGAGGCCGTGAGCCCCGGGGCCGACGTCGAGGATCCCTTCGAGGCGGTGCGCTCGATCAGCGTCCGCTACATCCAGTTCGGCATCTCGAACCCCGAGCTCTATCAGCTCATGTTCCAGACGCTCGGCTCCCTGCGCGAGCTCCGCCTGGTCGGCGACCCGCGGATCCTCGAGGTCCGCGGCCGGATCAAGTCGGGGTTCGAGCGCGGCATAGCCTCCGGCGCCTTCCGGTGCGGGGACCCCGAAGTCGTGACCGCCGTGTGCTGGGCGGCCGTACACGGCTTCGTCCAGCTCGTGAACTCGAGCAGGCTGCCGGACGCCCACGGGCCGGTCGAGCTGCGCCAGCTCCAGGAGGCGACCATCGAGATGATGCTCCGTTCCCTGCGGCCCTGAGGGCCGCGCGGGGCCCACGCGGGCTCGGGCGGAGCTTTCTTCGCCCCCGCCCTCGTGCCCCTTGACGCGCCAGGCGCCCCGGGCGTAGACAGGTCCCGTGCGCGACGCCCTCCGACAGCTCCTCGAGCTCCAGCGCGTGGACGAGACCCGCCACCGGGTCGGCACCGAGCTGGCAGCGATTCCCGCGCAGCGGGCGGCCCTGGACGCCGCCGAGGCCGGGGCGCGCGAGCGTGCGGCCAGCACGAAGGCGGCTCTCGAGGCGGCGCAGCTCGAGCTGCGCCGGGCCGAGTCCACGCTTCGGGAGCAGGAGGCCGCGAAGCAGCGCCTCGAGGGTCAGCAGGGTCAGGTGAAGACGAATACCGCCTACACCGCCCTCCTCCACGAGATCGAAGCGGCGGTCTCGGCGGTCTCGGAGACGGAGACGCGCATCCTCGAGCTCATGGACGCGGTCCAGGCCGCGCGCAGCGGGGCGGAGGAGGCCGAGCGCGAGCTGAAGCGCGCGGAGGTCGATCTGCGCGAGCGCCGCCAGGGCCTCGAGGTCCGCGCCGAAGAGCTCGCGAAGGAGGGGGCCCGCGCCGACGGGGAGCGCGCGTCGCTCACGGCGGCGATCGAGGCCGGGGTGCTGGTGCGCTACGAGCGCATCCTCGAGCGCAGACGCCCGGCGCTCGCCCTGGTGCAGAACGGCGTGTGCATGGGCTGCCGGGTCGGCGTCCCGCCGCAACGCATCGTCGAGGTCCTCGCGGGTCACGACCTCGTCACGTGCGGATCGTGCCGGCGCATCCTGGTCCTCCCGCACTCCGCCGATGAGCGCGTGGGTCGGGCCGCCGGCTGAGCCTCCGCGCCGCCGCGCGAGACGGGCCTCAGGCCGCCCGGCGGGTCGCCGAAAAGCCATCCTGGAACGCCGGTTTGTGTGTCGGCCCCAAGGGGACGGGCGGCGGCCGACGAGCTTCGAGATGGAGCAAAAAGATCAATGATTTCGAATGATTGAAGGAATGCTCCGAGGGGACGCAACGGCCCGGGAGACCCTCGCGTTCTGCTATGATGCGGCCTGATTCTGGCCGGCCCCCCGGCAGCTTTCCGGCGAAGGATCGATGAACGACAACGACCGATACTGGGACTGCCTCGACCAGGCCATGGAAGCTTCACACGGTGGCCGCACCGAGGAAGCGCTCCAGTGGCTCGACGAGGCGCTCAAGGCCCATCCCCACGGCGCGGAAGCGCACAACAGTCGCGGCGAGATCCTCTGGGACGAAGGCAAGATCGAGGACTCGCTCCGCGAGTTCGACGACTCGACGCGCGCCGATCCCAAGTTCCTGGCCGCGCACCTGAACCGCATCGAGCTCTTCATCGAGGAGCTCGCCCGCTACGAGGAGGCGCTCCAGGAGTGCGATCGCCTGCTCTCGGGCACCGCCGAGCTCGCGCGGCCCGACCGCGCCGGCGAAGCCGAGATCTACTACCTGAAGGCGAAGGCGCTCTTCTACCTCGACGACCTCGAAGGCGCGCTCTTCCTGGTGCGCCGCGCGCTCAAGACCGTGGGCGAGCACGCCACCTACCGCGCGTTCGACGGCCAGCTCAACTTCGAGCTCGGTCGCTTCGAGGAGGCGCGCCCGCTGCTCGAGCAGGCCGTGGCCCTGGATCACGATTCCGCCCACGGCCTCTACCACCTGGGGCTCGTCCTCGAGCGGCTCGGCGATGCCGAGCGCTCGAGCGCGTGCTTCGCCCGGGCGAACGCCCTCGACCCGGACCACTACGGGCTTCCCGTCGAGATCACGGACGGCGACTTCGAGCGCGCCGCCGCGGCGGCCCTCGAGAACCTGCCGCGCTCGATCCGGGAGTACGTGGAGGACGTGCCGCTCCTGATCGAGGAGTTCCCGTCGCGCGAGCTCACGCTCGAGGAAAATCTTTCGCCCCAGATCCTCGGCCTGTACCAGGGCCGGCCGCGCACGGAGGCTGCCGTCACGGAGCAGCCCCACGACATCTCCCGGGTGATCCTGTTCAAGAAGAACCTGGAGAAGGTCTGCCGCAGCCCCGAGGACCTGATCGAGCAGATCCAGGTCACGGTGAAGCACGAGATCGGTCACCACCTGGGCCTCGACGAAGACGACCTGGAACGCCTCGGCCTCGCCTAGCGCTAGGGTTCCTCGCATGTCCGCGCTCGTCGAAGTGCTGCGCGGGATCGTGGGGTCGGACGGCTGTCTCGCCCGGCCCGAGGATCTCCTCGTCTACGAGTGCGACGCGCTCACGCTGCACCGCGCCGCGCCGGGCGCGGTGGTCTTCCCGCGCACGACCGCCGAGGTCGCGGAGGTGGTGCGCGCCTGCCGGCGCGCCGGCGTCCCCTTCGTCCCGCGCGGTGCCGGGACCGGCCTCTCCGGGGGCGCGGTCGCGCTCGAGGGCGGCGTCGTGATCGAGTGCTCGCGCATGGGTCGCATCCTCGCGCTCGACGCCGAGAACCGCTTCGCGGTCGTGCAGCCGGGCGTCGTGAACGCCGCGCTCTCGAAGGCGGCGGCGCCCTTCGGGCTCCTCTACGCCCCCGATCCTTCGAGTCAGCTCGCCTGCACGATCGGCGGCAACGTGGCGGAGAACTCGGGAGGTCCCCACACGCTCAAGTACGGCGCCACGACGAACCACGTGCTCGCGCTCGAGCTCGTGCTCCCCGACGGCGAGGTGGTGCGCCTCGGCTCGCCCACCGGTTTCGGGGCGGGCTACGACCTGGTGGGCGCGGTGGTGGGGAGCGAGGGCACCCTCGGCGTCGTGACCGAGGCGACCGTGCGCCTCGTCCCGATTCCCGAAGCCGTGGAGACCCTGCTCGGGATCTTTCCCGACGTGGTCTCGGCCTGTCGCGCGGTGGGCGACGTGATCCGCGCGGGCTTCGTCCCCGCGGCGCTCGAGATCGTGGACCGCCGCACGATCGAAGCGGTGGAGGCGAGCGTCTATGCCGCGGGGCTGCCGCGGGACGCGGGGGCGGTGCTCCTGGTCGAGCTCGACGGGCCCGCGGTCGCGCTCCCGGCCCAGGTGGAGCGCATCGCGACCCTCGCGCGCGGGCGCGGCGCGGCGCGCGTCGAGATCGCGCGTGACGCCGCGGAGCGCGAGCGCTTCTGGCGGGCGCGCAGGGGCGCCTTCGGCGCCATGGGCCGCCTCGCGCCGGACCTCTACGTGCACGACGCGGTGGTCCCGCGCGCGAAGCTCCCCGAGGTGCTGGAGCGGGTGTGCGCGATCTGCGACGAGCGCGGGCTCCGGCTCTCGAACGTCTTCCACGCGGGCGACGGGAACCTGCACCCGAACATCTCCTTCGACCGGCGCGACGCGGGCGAGCTCGCCCGCGTGCTCGACGCGGGCGCGCGCATCCTCGAGGTGTGCGTCGCCGCGGGGGGCGTGATCAGCGGCGAGCACGGGATCGGCACCGAGAAGCGCGACTTCATGCCGCTCCTCTTCGGCGACGACGACCTCGACGCCATGCGGCGCCTGCGCGAGTCCTTCGACCCCGAGCACATGAGCAACCCCGGAAAGATCTTCCCCACGACCCGCTTCTGCATGGAGGCGAACCCGAAGGCGCGGGGCTACGACCGCGTGCCGTTCGGCGCATGAAGGCCGAAGACCGGCGCGCGCTCGCCTCGGCGCTCGGAGCGGAGGGCGTGCGCGAGCACGAGCCCTTGGAGATCGATGGTCTACGCGTCGGCGTGACGCTCGCGCCCGCCTCGATCGAGGCGCTCGGCGGCGCGCTGCGCGTGCTCCACGAGCGCGGCCTCGCCGTGCTGGTGCGCGGCGGGGGGACGCGTCTCCGCTTCGGAAATCCCCCGCGCCGTGCGGCGTGCTTCCTCTCGACCGAGGGGCTCGCGGAGGTGGAAGAGCTCGACGCGGAGGAGGGCGTGGTCCGCGTGGGCGCCGGCACGCCCCTGGCCAGGCTTCGAGCGGCGTCGAACGCCGCGGGCTGGGATCCCCCGCTCGACGCGCCCGGCGCGGCGACCACCATCGGGGGAGTGCTGGCCTGCGCTGCGTTGGGACCGCGGGTCGCGGGCTTCGGGCGGCCCCGGGACGCGGTCCTCGGCCTGGACGTGGTGCTCGCCTCCGGCACGCGCACGCGCTGCGGCGGTCGCGTGGTGAAGAACGTGACCGGCTACGACCTCGCGAAGCTCTACACGGGATCCCTCGGCACGCTCGGCGTCATCGCGTCGGCGTGGCTGCGCCTGCGCCCGCTCCCCGAGCGCGTGGAAGTCGTCGCGGCGACGCTTCCCGAGGAGCTCGCGTCGTTCGATCGCGCGGTCGGCGCGGCGAGGCTTCCCGGCGCGCGGGCGGTGGCCGTCGTGGACGGGGCCCTCGCCCCGGATCTCGCGGCGGATCCGGTCGCCGGGTCGCGCGTTCGGGTCC
>DASRUS010000029.1:0-4841 GCA_035687825.1 Myxococcota bacterium
GCGCACCGAGTCGGGAGCCAGGTCCCACGCCGACGGGTCGTGCGCCGCCGCGGCCGCGAGCGTCATCTGGAACGCTTCGAGGGTCGGCAGACCCCGGGCCACGCGGGAGATCGCCGCGAAGCCGGGGGGGAGCTCGGGCACCGCGTCGGAAAGGACGCCGCCGGGCTCGCCCCACAGGAGCGCCGCCACGTCCTCGAAGGTCGAGCCTCTCGCGAGCTCGCTCACCTTCCAGCCGCGGTAATAGATCTCGCCCTCGGAGATCAGCGAGATCTCGGAATCGAGGATGGGCGTCCCCCAGTGCAGGGCCTGGCGCGCGGTGCGGCTCGGGTCGCGACGCCCCTGCTTGCGCTCGACCAGCATCCACACGTCCTCCGCGTGGTAGCGGCGCGCGCGGGAGCCCGGGCTCTTCTCCGAGCGGATGAGCCCGCGGCTCACGTACGCGTAGAGCGTGTCCCGACTCACGCCGAGAGCCGCCGCGGCTTCCGAGGCGGAGAGGTGTCCGGTGCGCTTCACGACGACCTCCTGCGAGATCTAGATTGATTATTGAATCAAGATTGACCGGTATTCATGGTCAGTCTACGGTCCCGGTGCGGAGAAGCCAAGCGCCCGAAGGAGGCACCACCCATGACGGAGATCCACCGGGGCCTCGACGGGGTCGTGGTCGGCGAGACCCGCCTCTCCCACGTGGACGGGGAGGCGGGCGTGCTGCTCATCGGGGGGCACCCCCTCGAGGAGCTCGCGCCGAACGCCCGCTTCGAGGAGACGCTCTTCCTGCTCTGGAACGACCGCCTGCCCGACGCGGGCGAGCTCGAGCAGCTCCACGAAGAGCTCGCGAGCCGGCGCGCGCTGCCGCGGGTGACGCGCGACTGCCTGCGCGAGGCCGCCGCGGCGGGCCTCGACGCCATGGACGCCCTGCGCATCGGGCTCGCGTCGCTCGGCGTCGCGCACCCGGAGCTGCACCGCATCGAGCTCAACCGCGAGGACACCGCGGCGACGCAGCGCCGCGCGCTCCGCCTCGTGGCGGCGATGCCGACGCTCGCCGCCGCCTACCAGCGGCTGCGCGAGGGCGAGGAGCCCGTGGCCCCGGATCCCGCCCTCGGGCACGCGGCGAACTACCTCTTCATGCTCGCGGGCCGCGTGCCCGAGCGCAGCGCGGTCCGCGCCCTCGAGACCTACCTCAACACCGCGGTGGATCACGGCATGAACGCCTCCACCTTCGCGGCGCGGGTCATCGCGAGCACGCGCTCGGACCTCGCCTCGGCGGTGATGGGCGCGCTCGGCGCGCTCAAGGGCCCGCTCCACGGCGGAGCGCCCGGCCCGGCCCTCGACATGGTCTTCGCGTGCCGCGCCGAGGCGGCGCGCACCGGTCGGGCGCTCTCGGAGGTGACCGAGGCCTGGGTGCGGCGCACCGTGGCGGAGGGCGGGCGCGTCATGGGCTTCGGCCACCGCGTCTACAAGGTGCGCGACCCGCGCGCGGACGTGCTCGGCGCCGCGGTGGAGCGCCTCTTCCCGAACCCCGGCACGAACCCGCTCTACGACGACGCCCGCGCGGTGGAGGCGGTGGTGCTCCGCATGCTCGCGGAGCTGAAGCCCGGCCGGCGCCTCCAGACGAACGTCGAGTTCTACACGGCGCTCCTGCTGCACAGCCTCGGGCTTCCCGCGGCCGTCTTCACGCCCACCTTCGCCGTGGCGCGCGTGGGAGGCTGGACGGCGCACGTGCTCGAGCAGGTGGCCGAGGACCGCCTGATCCGGCCGCTCGTCGCCTACGTGGGCGCGCGGGATCGGCGCTGGCGGGGCGCGGCGCGCGAGAGCCGCCCCCCGGCGCTGATCTGATCGAGCCGGTGGTCGGCCCCTCAGCGCCCGCCGTCCCCGCGCTCGAGCCAGCCCCGGCGGTGGAACCAGTACACGAGCCCGAGCGCCACGACGAGCATCACGGCCCAGACCGCCGCGTAGCCCCAGCGTTCGCGCAGCTCGGGCATGTAGTCGAAGTTCATCCCATAGACGCCGACGAGGAACGTGAGGGGGATGAAGATGGTCGCCACCACCGTGAGCGTCTTCATCACCTCGTTCATGCGGTTGTTCACGCTCGAGAGGTAGATCTCGACGAGGCCCACCGTCATCTGCCGGTAGGTCTCGATCACGTCGAGGACCTGCACCGCGTGATCGTGCACGTCGCGCAGGTAGAGGCGCACGGGATCGGAGAAGGGCGACTCCGCGGAGTGGAGCATGCCCGAGAGCGATTCGCGCTGCTGCCACTGGAGGCGCTCGAGCTGGAGGAGCAGCCGCCGCGCCGCGTGGATGCGGCCGAGCGTCGCGCGATCCGCGTCCTCCATCGCCTCCTCCTCGAGCGCCTCGAGGACCCCCCCGAGCTCCTCCACCACGGGGAAGTAGCCGTCCACCACCGCGTCCAGCAGCGCGTACGCGAGGAAGTCGGCGCCCATGCGCCGGATCACGCCGAGACCGTGACGGATCCGTTCGCGCAGGGGATCGAAGCAGTCGCCGGGATCCTCCTGGAAGGTCGCCACCCAGCCGGGGCCGATCACGAGGGAGAGCTGCTCGAGGTGGATGCGCCGCTCCGGGAGCATCGTCGCCATGCGCGTCACCACGAGGTAGCGGTCGCCGTAGGGCTCAGCCTTCGGGCGTTGCGGGACGTTCACGACGTCCGCCATGGCGAGAGGGTGGATGCCGAGGATCTCGCGGATGCGCTCCAGGAACGCCGGATCGCCGAACCCCTGGACGTCGATCCACGTGACGCCGCCGCCGACGACGAGCGCCGCGAGCTGCTCGACGTCCTCGACGGGCTTCTCCTCCACCTGGCCCGCGTCGTAGCGCATCACGCGCACGACGGGCTTCGGCGCGCCCTCGGGCACCACCAGCACGCCCGGCCGCGTGCCGGGCGGAGGCGCGCGGCGGGTGAAACGGATCCGCGAGCCGAGGAAATGGAGGGAGCCGTGCGCCTCGGGCGCTCGCGTGCGGGAGCTCCGGCGGGCTCGCGGGCTGCGGCTCACCCCGGAAGCTGTACTCGCCGCCGGAAGACTTGGCAAACGCACGGGAGTAGAATCGCGCCGCATGTCCGTGGAGCCCGCCGCCGCCGCGTCCCCGGCCTCCGCCCGGCGCGAGAACCTCTCCACCGCGACGGTGCTCGGCTACGGCGCCGGAAATTTCGCCTTCGCGCTCCTCGGCCTCGTGGTCTCGGTGAACCTCCAGTTCTTCTACACCGACTACGTGGGCCTCTCCGCGGGGCTCGTCTCGTGGTCGCTGCTGTTCGCCCGCCTCGTGGACGCGTTCATCGATCCGCTCATGGGCTACTGGTCGGATCGGACGCGCACGCGGATCGGACGCCGCCGGCCGTACATCCTGGCCGCGTCGATCCCGCTGGGCATCGCGTTCTACTTCCTCTTCACGCCGCCCCTCGTCGAGGATCCGGCGCAGCACCAGGGGATCCTGCTCCTCTACATGGTCTCGCTCTACTTCCTCACCTACTTCCTGTGGACGGTGGGCGCGGTCCCCTACTACAGCCTCGGCGCCGAGCTCTCCGACGACTACGACGAGCGCACGCGCGTGATCGCGGTGCGCGAGGGCTTCGGGCTCGCGGGCCTGCTGCTGGCGACGTTCGTCCCCGCGTACCTGATCCACCTCTACGGCGGGCGCCTCGGCTACTCCTTCATGGGGGGCGCGCTGGGCCTCGGCACCGCGCTCTTCCTCTTCGTCTCCGGCGCCGCGGCCCGCGAGCGCGAGGAGTTCCAGGGCCGCGAGCCCATGAACCCGTACGCGGGCTGGGTCGCGACGCTGCGCAATCCCCACTTCCGCGCGCTGCTCGTGGCCTTCGCCCTCGCCGCCATCGCCGGGGCGGTGCCCGCGACCCTCGTGATCTACGTCTCGGTCTACGTGATCGGGACCCCCGCGTGGTGGACCGAGTCCGTGCCGGGCTGGATGCCGACCTGGTCGTACTACCTGCTCGTCTACTTCGGGGCCGGCGTGGTGTCGCTCCCGCTCTGGCTGCGCAGCGCGAGCCGCAGGGGCAAGCGCGGGAGCTGGGCGCTGGGCATCGGCTTCGCCTTCGTGTCGAGCGCCCTCTGCTGGTGGCTCGACGAGGGCGCCATCGGCTTCTTCACGCTCGTCCTCGTCCTGGGAGGCATCGGCTTCGGCAACTTCCTGGCGATCCCGCCCTCGATGGTGGCCGACGTGATCGACTACGACGAGGTGCAGACGGGCCGGCGCCGGGAGGCCAACTACTTCGCGATCTGGGCCTTCGTCTCGAAGTGCGGGAACGCCATCACGGGCTTCGCGGCGCTCCAGGTGCTGGAGCGCGTGGGCTACGTTCCCGGCGTACCCCAGCCCGCGACGGTGAAGCTCTGGATGATCTGGATGTTCTCGGTGTTCCCCGCCCTCTTCTATCTGCTCTGCGCGCTCGCCCTCGCGCGCTTCCGCTTCAGCCGCGCGGACCTCGACGCGGCGCAGCGCGCGATCGGCCGCGCGGCGGTCCCGGGGCGATGAGGCGTCCGCGCGTCCGCTTCGCCCTCGCCTGCGCGACCGCGGGGGCGCTCGCGTTCGCGGCGCTCGCCGCCGAAGCCCAGGACCCGGGCCGGGCGCGGCGCGGGATCGGGGAGGCCTGCGCGGAGGACGCCGCGCGCCTGTGCCCCGGCGCCCGCGGCGTCGAGCTCCTCCTCTGCCTCGAGGGGCGCTCGGCGGACCTCGGGCCCCGCTGCCGGGGCAAGGTGACGGCGCGCGCCGCGCAGCTCCGGGAGCGTCACGCCCTCGTGGTGCAGGCGTGCCAGGGCGAGGTGGCGCGCTTCTGCCCGGACGTGGACCCGGCGCCGGGCCAGGGCCTCGTGCGCTGC
>DASRUS010000030.1:0-7721 GCA_035687825.1 Myxococcota bacterium
ACCTCGGACCTCGGCAAGGCTGAGCGCGTCCAGGTCGAGTTCGTGTCCGCGAACCCCACGGGACCGCTGACCCTCGGGCACGGCCGCCAGGCCGTGCTCGGCGACTGCATCGCGCGCGTGCTGGCGGCCGTCGGCTTCGCGGTGACGCGCGAGTACTACTTCAACAACGGCGGGCGGCAGATGCGCGTGCTCGGTGAGTCGGTGCGCGCGCGCTATCTGGAGCAGCTCGGCCGGGCCGCATCGCCGCCCCCGGAGCTCCTCGCGGACCCCGAGGCCGCATGGCCCGCGACGATCGAGGGACTGCCGGTGGTCTTCCCGCGCGATGGCTATCAGGGCGACTACATCGGCGAGATCGCGGCGGAGCTGCGCCAGCGCCACGGCGCTGCCCTGGTGGAGGAGCCCGGGGACGGCATCTTCCGCCGGGAGGCCGAGGCGCAGGTCTTCGCGAGCATCCGCGCCAGCCTCGACGCGATCGGTCTGCACTTCGACGTCTACGCCAACGAGATGGATCTCTATGCGCAGGGGAAGATCGAGGAAACGCTGCGCGATCTGCGCGGCAAGGACCTCGTCTACGAGCAGGACGGCGCCACGTGGCTGCGCGCCACGGCGCTCGGTCTCGAGCGGGACCGGGTGCTGGTGAAGAGCAGCGGCGAGCCCACGTACCTGCTGCCCGACATCGCGTATCACCGGGAGAAGTTCCGGCGCGGCTTCGAGCGGGTGATCGACGTGCAGGGCGCGGACCACGTCGACCAGTTTCCGTTCGTGCGGGCCGCCGCCGGAGCGCTCGGCTGCGATCCCGAGCGCATCGAGCTCGTGATGAACCAGTTCGTGACGTTGAGCTCCGGCGGGCGCAAGGTCAAGCAGTCGAAGCGCAAGGCCACCTTCACCACCGTGGACGAGCTGCTCGCGGAAGTGGGCGGGGACGTGTTCCGCTTCTTCATGATCCAGCGCAAGCCCGACGGCCACCTGGACTTCGACCTCGACCTCGCGAAGAGCCAGGACTGGACCAAGAACCCCGCCTTCTACGTCCAGTACGCCTTCGCCCGGAGCCGCGGCATCGAGCGACGCGCCGCGGAGCAGGGCGTCCGCCCGCCGGACGCCGACGCGCTGCGCGCCGAACGCCTGGCGCTGCCCGAGGAGCTGGAGCTCGTGCGCAAGCTCGGCCAGTTCCCGGAGTTGGTGGAGCAGGCCGCGCGCGCGCGCGAGCCGCACCACGTGGCGTACTACCTGCGCGAGCTCGCGGGGCTGTGGAACCCGTACCTCCAGGACGGCCTCGCGCACCGGGTGCTGTCCGACGACCGCGAGCTCACCGGCGCGCGGCTCGCGCTCGTGCAGGGCGTGCGCAGCGTGCTCGCGAACGGCCTGGCGCTCCTGGGCGTGAGCGCGCCGGAGCAGATGTGAGCAGCGCGCGGCGCGAAGAGCGCAAGCGCGGGCGCCGGCTCGCCTGGCTGCGGCTCGCCGCGAAGGGCGTGCTGTGGGGCACGCTCGGCTTCGTCGTGGGCGGGCTGGCGGGGGTCGCGGTCGAGGAGCCGCGCCTCGTGTTCGCGCACCTCACCGGCGAGACGGAGAGCGTGGAGCTCGCGGGGCTGCCGGGCGAGCCCGCGGCGCAGCCCGTGCGCGTCGCGGCGCCGGCACCCCTGGGAGCGCGCGAGCCCGCGGCCGCGCCTCCCGCCCGCGCCGCGCTGCCCGCGGTCTCCGCCCCGGCGCGCGGGCCGCGCTTCGTGATCCAGGTGGGCGCCTTCGCCGAGCGCCACGTCGCGGACCGCCTGCGCGCGCGCCTCGCCGACGCCGGCTTCCCCGTGTTCGTCGAGCCCGGCGAGGCGCCGGTCGGCTCGAGCTGGCGTGTGCGCGTCGGGCCCGTGGCGGGCCAGGACGAGGCGCAGCGCCTGGCCCTGCGCCTCAAGACCGAGCAGCGGCTTCCCACCTGGGTGCAGCCGGCGCCGCGCTAGTAGTTATCATCAGGCGCCCGAGATCCCGGGCGACGGAGATGGATTTCCATGGCCAGCGACAGACAAATGCGTCGGGTGCTCGTCACCGGGGGCGCCGGCTTCATCGGCTCCCACCTCTGCGAGCGCCTGCTGGAGGAGGGCTGCGAGGTCCTCTGCTTCGACAACCTTCTCACCGGTCGCATGCAGAACGTGCAGTCGCTGCTCGGCCACCCCCGCTTCTCCTTCGAGCACTACGACGTCACGAACTACCTCTACGTGGACGGGCCGCTCGACGCGATCCTGCACTTCGCGTCGCCCGCGAGTCCCGCCGACTTCGAGCGCCTGCCGATCCAGATCCTCAAGGTGGGCTCGCTCGGCACGCACAAGGCGCTGGGGCTCGCCAAGGCGAAGGGCGCGCGCCTGCTGCTGGCCAGTACGTCGGAGTGCTACGGCGATCCGGAGGTGAACCCGCAGCCGGAGAGCTACTGGGGCAACGTGAACCCCATCGGCATCCGCGGCGTCTACGACGAGGCCAAGCGCTTCGCCGAGGCCATGACCATGGCCTACCACCGGCACCACGGCGTGGACGTGCGCATCGTGCGCATCTTCAACACGTTCGGCCCGCGCATGCAGATCCAGGACGGCCGCGCGATCCCGAACTTCTTCCGCCAGGCGATCCGGGGCGAAGAGGTGACCGTCTACGGCGACGGCTCCCAGACACGCTCGATCTGCTACGTGGACGACCTCGTCGAGGGGATCTGGCGGCTGCTGCGCTCGAGCCACGTGGGCCCGGTGAACATCGGGAGCCAGGCGGAGGTGTCGATGCTCCACCTGGCGCAGCAGATCATCCGGCTCACCGGCAGCTCGAGCGAGATCGTGTTCAAGCCCCTCCCGCCGGACGATCCCAAGGTGCGCCGGCCGGACACGAGCCTCGCGGAGCGCGTCCTCGACTGGCGGCCGGAGGTGCCGGTGGAGGAGGGCCTGCGCCGGACGCGCGACTACTTCGTGCGCGCGCTGGCCGAGGAAGCGAAGGCGGGTCCGTGACCGAGCAGGCCCGCATCCGGAACTTCTGCATCATCGCCCACATCGATCACGGCAAGAGCACCCTGGCGGACCGCCTGCTCGACGCCACCGGCTCGCTCTCCGAACGCGAGAAGCGCGACCAGTTCCTCGACAAGATGGATCTCGAGCGCGAGCGCGGCATCACGATCAAGGCGCAGACCGCGCGCATGATTCATCGCAGCGCCGACGGGAACGAGTACGTGCTGAACCTGATCGACACGCCCGGCCACGTGGACTTCTCCTACGAGGTGTCGCGCGCGCTCCAAGCCTGTGAGGGCGCGGTGCTGGTGGTGGACGCGTCCCAGGGCATCGAGGCGCAGACGCTGGCGAACGCCTACCTCGCCGCGGAGGCGAACCTCGAGATCCTGCCGGTGGTGAACAAGATCGACCTCCCCGCGGCGGATCCGGAGCGCGTGGCCGAGGAGATCCAGGAGGTGATCGGGCTGCCGACCGCGGACGTGCTGCGCGTGTCCGCGAAGGAGGGCACGGGCGTCGCCGAGCTCCTGGAGCGCATCGTCGAGCGCGTGCCCGCGCCGCGGGGGAGCCCCGACGCACCCACCCGCGCCCTCGTCTTCGACGCCTGGGTCGACTCCTACGTGGGGGTCGCCCTGCTGGTGCGCGTGGTGGACGGCCGACTGGCGACGGGCGGACGCATCCTTCTCATGGCCCGGGGCAGCGAGCACGCGATCCAGGCGCTGCACGTGGTGGACCCGCACCCGCGGCCGGTGGACGCGCTCGGCGCGGGCGAGGTGGGCGTGGTGATCGCCGGCATCAAGAGCCTCGACCAGGTGCGCATCGGCGACACCATCACCGACCTGGCGCGGCCCGCGGCCCAGGCGCTGCCGGGCTTCCGCGAGTCCAAGCCCATGGTGTTCTCGGGCCTGTATCCCGTGGACGCGGAGGACTACGGCGCGCTCAAGACCGCCCTCGAGAAGCTGCGCATCAACGACGCCTCGTTCAGCTACGAGCCCGAGACGAGCATGGCGCTGGGCTTCGGCTTCCGCTGCGGCTTCCTCGGCTTCCTGCACGCCGAGATCATCCAGGAGCGCCTCGAGCGCGAGTACGGGCTCTCGCTCATCACCACCGCGCCCACCGTGCGCTTCCGAGTGGTCCGGACGGACGGCGGGGCGAACGAGATCGAGAGCCCCGCGGCGCTCCCGCCGCTGGGCGACATCGAGCGCATCGAGGAGCCCGTGATCCTCGCCACGATCCACGCGCCCTCGGGGTTCGTGGGCGCGGTGCTGGCGCTGTGCCAGGAGCGGCGCGGCGTGCAGCGAGACCTGCACGCGTACCGGAGCCGCGTGCAGCTCCGCTACGAGCTCCCCCTCGCGGAGGTGGTGGCGGACTTCCACGACCGCGTGAAGAGCGTGACGCGCGGCTACGGGTCCTTCGACTACGAGCTGCTCGGCTACCGGCCCGCGGACCTGGTCAAGCTCGACATCCTCGTGAACGGAAACCCCGTGGACGCGCTCTCCCTCATCGTGCACCGCGAGAAGGCCCATCTGCGGGGTACCGAGCTCGTGCGCAAGCTCAAGGAGTTCATCCCGCGACAGATGTTCGATGTCGCGATCCAGGCCGCCATCGGATCGCGCATCATCGCGCGCACCAACGTGAAGGCGCTGCGCAAGAACGTGACGGCGAAGTGCTACGGCGGCGACATCACGCGCAAGCGCAAGCTCCTGGAGAGGCAGAAGGAAGGCAAGCGGCGCATGAAGCGCGTGGGTACGGTGGAGATCCCCCAGGAAGCCTTCCTCGCGGTCCTGCGGCTGGGGGAGGAATGAGCGGCTGGCGGGAGGCGCTGGAGCACCTCCAGACGATCCTCCTGGCGGTGCTGTTCGCGCTCGGGGTGCGCGCGTTCCTGATCGAGCCCTACAGCATCCCGTCGGGGTCGATGCTGCCGACCCTCCTGGTCGGCGATCACCTGTTCGTGAACAAGTTCGTGTATGGGATCCGCGTGCCCTTCACGGGTGTGCGCCTCCCGGGGCTGCGCGAGCCCGCGCGCGGCGACGTGGTGGTGTTCGACGTGGCGCGCGACGGGCGCGAGATCCACCCCGCGGACCGCCGGCCCGAGCTGCCCCGGGAGCGCTTCGTGAAGCGGATCGTGGGCCTCCCGGGCGACCGCATCGAGGTGCAGGGCGACGACGTACGGGTGAACGGGGAGCCGGTGCCGCGCCGCCCCACCGGGGAGAGCTTCGACGACGGCATCGGACGCCCGCTCCTCGTGGTGGAGGAGCAGCTCGACGGCCGCCGCCACCTCGCGCTCGACGATCCCGCGCACGTGGGCGCCGAGGGACGCTTCGAGGTGGAGCCCGGGCGCTACCTCATGATGGGCGACAACCGCGACGACTCGCACGACAGCCGTACGTGGGGCAGCGTGCGCTTCGAGGAGTTCAAGGGGCCCGCCTTCGCGCTCTACTGGTCGTGGGACTGGAACGGGAGCTGGGCCTCGCTCCTCGACCCGCGCACCTGGTGGGACCTGCTCGGAAGCCGCATGCGCTGGTCGCGCATCGGCGACACGATCCGATGAGCCGCCGCAGCCCGTCGCGGGCCGGGGAGCGCCCGGCCGAGGGCTTCCTGGAATCGGTGCGCACGCTCGTCGTCGCCCTCGCGCTGGCGCTCGTGATCCGGACGTTCGTCGTGCAGACCTTCTACGTCCCGTCCGGCTCCATGTTCCCGACGCTCCTCGAGGGAGACCACGTCTTCGTGAACAAGTTCCTCTACGGCGTGCGCGTCCCCGGCACGGACCTGCGCACGCCGGGGCTCCGCGAGCCGGAGCGCGGCGACGTGGTGGTGTTCCGCGCCGCGCGCAGCCGGGAGGGGCGCGTCGCCCCGGCGGACCGCCGGCGCGACCTGCCCGCGGAGGATTTCATCAAGCGCGTGGTGGGGACGCCGGGGGACGTGATCGAGGTGCGCCAGGGCGTGCTGCACGTGAACGGCGCGGCCGTACCGCGCGAGCCCACGGGGGAGCGCTTCGTGGATCCCGCGGGCCGCTCGAAGCCCGTCGTCGTCGAGCGCGTGGAGCGCTGCGCGTATCGCGTGCTCGAGCATCCGCCGCGCTCCGAGCTCGACCTGCCGCCCCGGCCCGTCGAGCCGGGCCGCTACTTCATGATGGGCGACAACCGCGACGACTCCTACGACAGCCGCTACTACGGCACGATCCGCCTGCAGGAGATCCACGGCTCGGCGGGCCTCCTCTACTGGTCGTGGGACTTCACGGGGAGCTGGGCCTCGCTCCTGAACCCGCTCACCTGGTGGACGAACCTCAGCGAGCGCACGCGCTGGGGGCGGGCGGGGAGCAGCGTGAGCTGCCCCTGAGACCGCGTTTGAGGCCCGGCGACCCGCGTCGGCGGCGCGGGTTGGCGCTGGGCGGGCCGCCCCGGTATCCTGGCTCGCGATCCCGAGCTCCCTTTTAAGTCCGTTCCGTGAGACGGACAAAGGTGCGGCGTGCCGAGCGAGCCCTCGACCACCCGAAGAACGCAAGCGAGAGCGCAGGACGCGCCTGCCGCGGAGGTCCGCGTGGCGCTCGACGACCGCGCCATCCGCCGCGCGCTCGTGCGCATCGCCCACGAGATCGTCGAGCGAAACGAAGACCTCTCGGGCCTCTACCTCGTGGCCGTGCCCAACGGGGGCGTGCCGCTCGCGCGCCAGCTCGCCCGGAACCTGAAGGACGTGGCGGACGCCGACGCGGTGGTGGGCATCCTCGACACGACGCTCTACCGCGACGACCTGATGGGGACCGGCGAGCGGCCGCCGCTGCGGCGCACCGAGATGCCGTCCGCGGTGGACGACCACATCGTGATCCTGGTGGACGACGTGGCCAGCACCGGTCGCACGATCCGCGCCGCCATGGACGCCCTCATGGACTTCGGGCGGCCCCGCGCGGTCCAGGTGATGGCGCTCGTGGATCGTGGCCATCGCGAGCTTCCCATCCGCATCGACTACGTGGGCAAGAACATTCCCACCCACGTGCGCGATCACGTCCAGCTCCGGGGGGTCGGAGAGCGCGGCCTCGACGGCCCGCTCGAGGTCGTCGTGCACGACCTCGGGGCGGAGCGGAGCGGGGGGGAGGGCCAGGCATGATCGGACGCGACCTGCTCGGCATCGAGGACCTGGAGCGCGCCGATCTCGAGCGTTTCCTCGAGACCGCGGCGCGCATGCAGGAGGTGGGGCAGCGGCAGGTGAAGAAGGTGCCGACGCTGCGCGGCCGCACCCTCGTGAACCTGTTCTTCGAGGCGTCCACGCGCACGCGCACGAGCTTCGAGATCGCGGGCAAACGCCTGTCCGCGGACGTGGTGAACTTCTCCCCCACCACCTCGAGCCTCACCAAGGCCGAGGGCATCCTCGACACCGCCAAGACCCTGGATGCCATGGATCCCGACGCCGTGGTGGTGCGCCACAAGGTGGCGGGCGTGCCGCGCCAGATCGCCGAGGCGCTCGACGCGCCCGTCATCAACGCCGGCGACGGCTGGCACGAGCATCCCACCCAGGCGCTGCTCGACATGCTGACGGTGCTCGAGGAGAAGGGGCGCTTCGACGGCCTCACCGTGACCATCGTGGGCGACGTGCTCCACTCGCGCGTGGCGCGCTCCAACATCTACGGCTTCTCGAAGATGGGGGCCGAGGTTCGCATCGCGGCGCCGCCCACCATGATCCCCGCGGCGGTGGAGACGCTCGGCGTGAAGGCGTTCACGTCGCTGCGCGAGGCCCTGGACGGCGCCGACGTGGTGATGG
>DASRUS010000031.1:0-6783 GCA_035687825.1 Myxococcota bacterium
GGGAGGAACCCGACCGACACGGCGAGCGTGCTCCCCGTGAGTGTGAGTAGCGCCGCTCCCGCCGGGCTCGTGAGGCTGACACAGAACAGGGTCGAGAGGAGGATCGCTCGACCGCGCTGCATCGGGGGCTCCTTGCGCAGATGCCGCGGGAGCCGTCGCGGCCGCGCGGGTCGCGCGGCTCGGCGAGGCAAGGCTGCCCCACCAATCCTACGCCCGGCCGCTCCGGCGGAGCAAGCGGGTTCAGCCCGGCCGCCCCCAGACGTAGACGACGTTGCCCCCGGGGAGGATGGGGACCACCCCGGTGGCGCGGAAGCCCGACTGCGCGAGGGTGGTCTCGAGCTCGTCCGCCTCGGGGAGCCCGTAGAGGTTGCGGTGCGTGCGCAGGTAGAGGTCGAGGCTCGCGACCCAGGCGGCGCTGCCGAGCCAGCGCGCGAGGGGATCGCGGCTCGCCGTCGCCGTCTGGATCACCACGACGCCCCGCTCGGAGACGCGGCTTCGCGCGCGGCGGAGCAGCGCGCCCCGCTCCGGCGGCGCGAAGTGGTGCAGGCCGTGGTTCACGAGGATCAAGTCGTATGTCCCCTTCGGCAGATCCATGGTCATGAAGTCGCCGACGCGGATCTCGCCGCGCCGCGACACCTCGGCCTCGCGGAGCACGCGCCGCGCTTCCTCCGCAACGTGCGGATCGAGCTCGATGCCGAGCCCGTGGGCGTCGCGGTAGCGGCGCAGGAGCCCCGCGAGGTACGTCCCGAAGCCGCAGCCCACGTCGAGCACGCGGCGCGCCGTGCGCGCGCCGGGCACGCGTGCCAGCGCCTGGAGCGCGCGGCCCTCGACGAGGCGCGGGATCGCCGCGGCGCGCAGCGCCTCGGCGCCCGCGCCGAACACGGGCCGCTCGCCGCCCTTCATGAGCGCGCCGAGCGACTCGAGGCGCGGGGCGACGCCGAGCACGGTCTGGTCCAGGAGCGCCTGGAGCTCGGCGAGGCGAGGGGAGTCGAGGAGCCAAGCGGCGAAGGATCCGAGGCGGAAGCGATCCCCCTCGCGCTTCACGAGACCCTGCGCGCCCGCGGCGCGAAGCCACGCCGCCACGAGGTCGGGGGCGAGGCCGAGATGCTCCGCGAGCTCCACGGCGGTGCGCGCCTCGCGCAGCGCCTCGAAGAGGCCGAGCTGCACGCCGACACGGAGCAGGTAGACGCGGGCGAAGCCGTCGAGCGTGGAGGCGAGCCGGCGCGCATGCCGGAGATCGTCGAACATGGCGGGTCCCGGTCCGGGCCAGAGCTCGAGCGGCACGCCTGCGGCGTGCCTTGGCCGGCCCACCCGCACTCCGCTCGGCTCCGCGCCTTCTGAACGGCGAGCCTTTGGCTCGCCTTGGCTGCGCGCTGCGCTTGCCGCACGGCGGGTCAGCCGAGCTCGAGGTTCGCGTAGCGCACGACGATCGTCTTCACGCCGGCGCGATCGAAGCGGATGCGGAGCTTCTGGCCGGGACCGCGGCCCGTCACCTCGAGGATCGTCCCCGCGCCGAAGACCGGGTGGCGCACGCGCATGCCGGCCGCCGCGACGCCCTCGGCGGGCTCCGCCTCGGCGTAGCTGTAGTCGAGGGAGCGCCCTTCGAACGCCCGGGGCTCGGCGACGCGGCCCGCCACCACCTCCGGCGGGATCTCGCGCAGGAAGCGCGAGGGCGCGCCGAAGCTTCGGGAGCCGAAGCGGCGCCGCTCGCGCGCGCAGCAGAGCACGAGGCGCTCCATGGCCCGCGTCATCCCCACGTAACAGAGGCGCCGCTCCTCCTCGATCCCCGCGTCGTCTCCCGACGACGCCGCGTGCGGGAAGATGCCTTCCTCCATGCCCACCACGAAGACGAGCGGGAACTCGAGCCCCTTCGCCGTGTGGAGCGTCATGAGCGAGACGCGGTCCGTGCGGAGCTCCGCCTGGTCGAGGTCCGAGACCAGGGACACCTGGTCGAGGAAGCGCTCGAGCGGCGAGCGCTCGTCGGCGACGCCCGCGTTCGCGGCCTCGAAGTCCTGGGCGCCGGCCACGAGCTCACGCAGGTTCTCGACGCGCCCCTCGGCCTCCGGGGTGTGCTCGCGCTCGAGGGCCTGGAGGTAGCCGCTGCGCTCGAGCGCGCGACCGATGGCCTCCGAGGGCGACGCCGAGCGCAGCTCGGGCAGGAGCCCCTCGAGGAGCTCGAGGAAGCTCCGCACCCGGGTGCCGACGCGGCCGAGCTCGCCCTCGCGCTCGGCGCGGTCCAGGGCTTCGAGCAGCGAGAGCCCGCGCGAGTCGCCGAACGCCGCGGCGCGCTCGAGGGTCGCCGGCCCGATCCCCCGGGTTGGCGCGTTCACGCAGCGGCGCAGCGCCATCGCGTCGGCGGGATTCACCGCCAGGCGCAGCCAGGCCAGCACGTCCTTCACCTCCGCGCGCTCGTAGAAGCGCACGCCTCCCACCACCACGTAGGGCACGTCGTACTCGAGGAGCGCCTCCTCGACGGGCCGCGACTGGGCGTTGGTGCGGTAGAAGACCGCGCAGTGGCCGAAGGCGCGCCCCTCGCCCCGCACGGCGTCGAGGATCGTCCGCACCACGAACTGCCCCTCGTCGCGCTCGTCGCGGACCTCGCGGATCTGGATCGGCGCGCCGCCCTCGCGGTCCGTGAAGAGCCGCGTGTCCTTGCGCTCGAGGTTGTGGGCGATCACGCCCGAGGCGCCGGTCAGGATCGGCTGCGTCGAGCGGTAGTTGCGCTCGAGCTTCACGATGCGCGCGTTCGGGAAGTCGTCCTCGAAGTCGAGGATGTTGCGGACGTCGGCTCCGCGCCATCGGTAGATCGACTGGTCAACGTCTCCAACGACGCACACGTTCCCGTGCTCCGCGACGAGCTGGTTCACCAGCCGGTACTGCACCCGGTTCGTGTCCTGGTACTCGTCCACGAGCACGTACTGCCAGCGCCGCCGGTAGTGGGCGAGGACCTCGGGAAAGCGCTCGAAGAGCTCCACCGTCTGCACCAGGAGATCGCCGAAGTCGAGGGCGTTCGCCTCGGCCAGCAGGCGCTGGTAGGTGGCGTAGAGCTCCACCGCCTGCTCCGCCTCGGCGTCGTGCGCGCGCTCGGCGGCCCGCATGGGCAGGAGCCCCTCGTTCTTCCACTGATCGATGCGCCAGCGCAGGCGACGCGGATCGCTCGTCTTGGGGTCGAGGCCGTGGCGCCGCAGGGCCTCCTTCACCACGGCCAGGGAGTCCGACTCGTCGTAGATGGCGAAGCCGCGGGAGAGGCCGAGGTGGCCGGCCTCGCGGCGCAGGATCCGCACGCACGCCGAGTGGAACGTGCACACCCAGAGCGCGTCCAGCTCCGGGCCGAGGAGCTTGCGCACCCGCTCGCGCATCTCCTGGGCGGCCTTGTTCGTGAAGGTGACGGCGAGGATCGCCTCGGGCGCGATCCCGCACACGCCGATCAGCCACGCGATGCGATGGGTCAGCACGCGCGTCTTGCCGCTGCCCGCACCCGCCAGCACGAGCAGCGGCCCCTCGGTCGCCTGCACGGCTTGGCGCTGCTCCGGGTTCAGTCCCTCGAGAATGGCGTCGGCGAGCAAAAGGGGCGTTCTCCGCGGGACGCAGGCGAGGAGGGGGTGGGCGGAGAGTAGGCCAGGAGCCCTCTCGCCTCAACGCGGCCCGACCGCTAGGCTCCTCGCCCCCATGCACGCCGCCCGTCGAGACGACCTGCGCAACCTCGCGATCATCGCGCACGTGGACCACGGCAAGACCACCCTCGTGGACGCGCTCTTCCGCTTCACGGGCGCCTTCCGGCGCAACCAGCAGGTGCCCGAGCGCGTGCTCGACAGCCAGGACCTCGAGCGCGAGCGGGGCATCACGATTCTCGCGAAGAGCACCTCCATCGAGTTCGAGGGCGTGCGCATCCAGCTCGTGGACACGCCCGGCCACGCCGACTTCGGCGGCGAGGTGGAGCGGGTGCTGGGCATGGTGGACAGCGTGCTGCTCCTGGTGGACGCCGTCGAAGGCGTCATGCCGCAGACCCGCTTCGTGCTGCGCAAGGCGCTCGGGCACGGCCTGCGGCCGATCCTCGTCGTGAACAAGGTGGACCGCGCCGAGCAGCGCGGCGAGGCGGTCGTGGACGAGGTCTTCGACCTGCTCGTGGATCTCGGCGCGAACGACGTCCAGCTCGACTTCCCGGTCGTCTTCTGCGCGGCGAAGCAGGGCGTGGCCGCGCTCTCCCTGGACGACCCGCTCGTGGATCTGCGCCCGCTGCTCGAGAGCATCGTCGCGCACGCGCCGTCGCCGGCCGCGGATCCCGCCGGTCCGCTCCGCTTCCAGGCCGTGACGCTCGGCTGGGACGAGTTCCTCGGACGCCTCGTGATCGGCCGCGTCGAGCGCGGCCGCATGCGGCGCGGCTCCTCGGTGGTCCGCCTGCCGGCCGAGGGTCCGCCCGAGCCCTTCCGCGTGACCAAACTCTTTGGCACGCGCGGCCTCGAGCGCGTGGAGCTCGAGGAAGCCCGGGCCGGGGACATCGTGATCCTGGCCGGCGTGGACGGGATCGAGATCGGGGACACGGTGTGCGATCCCGAGCGGCCGGAGGCCCTGCCGCGCATCGCCATCGACCCTCCGACGATCCGCGCGCGCTTCTCGGCGAACACCTCGCCCTTCTCCGGTCAGGACGGCCGCTTCCTCACCAGCCGGCAGATCTTCGAGCGGCTGCGCCGCGAGGCGCTCACCAACGTCTCGATCCGCGTGGAGCCGACGGAGGCCATCGACGTCTTCGAGGTCGCGGGGCGCGGCGAGCTCCAGATCGGCGTGCTGATCGAGATGATGCGGCGCGAGGGCTACGAGCTCTCGGTCTCGCGCCCGGAGATCATCCCGCGCGAGATCGACGGGCGCGCGTGCGAGCCCGTGGAGGACGTGATCGCGGAGGTGCCCGAGGCCTTCGCGGGCGTGGTGCTCGAGGGTCTCGCCTCGCGCCGGGGCCGCCTCGTCGCGATGGAGACGCGCGGTCCCCGCACCTGGCTCGAGTTCGTGGTGCCGAGCCGCGGGCTCTTCGGCTACCGGAGCGTGTTCCTCACCGACACGCGCGGCGAGGGCGTGCTGCACCGCACCGTGCGCGGCTACGAGCCCTTCGCCGGCGACCTCGCGGGCCGCGGGGTGGGCGCCATCGTCGCGAGCGAGACGGGCCAGACCACGCCGTACGCGCTCTTCCACATCCAGGAGCGCTCGACGCTCTTCGTCGGACCCGGCGTCCCCGTCTACGAGGGGCAGGTGGTGGGCGAGAACCGCCGCGCCGGCGACCTCGTCGTGAACGTCTGCCGCGCCAAGAAGCTCACGAACATCCGGGCCGCGGGGCGCGACGAGAACACCGTGGTCTCGCCGCCGCGGCGCCTCACGATCGAGTCCGCGCTCGAGTGGATCGAGGACGACGAGCTCCTCGAGGTCACCCCGCGCGCGCTGCGCGTGCGCAAGCGCGTGCTCGCCGCGAACCTGCGCAAGCGCTGACCGCCCCCGCTACTGCGCGCGGCCGTCCGCCACGCCCTGCTGGTAGGCCCGCTCCTTCGCCGCTCGTGCTGGTCCACGACGAGCCCGCCGAGGAGCCCCGCCCCGGCGCCGCGATGGCGAGGCGAGCGGCTCGGGCGTCACGCGACCCGGAGCCCGGCGAAGAAGAGCTTCGCCAGGCGGGCGAGCCGCCGTCGGAAGTCGGCGGGGTCGCCGCCGGGGATCTTGAGGCCGTAGGCGGCGAGGCGGATGAGCTCCGCAGCCGCGCTCGCGGAGAGGCCCGCGCCGCGCAGGTCGATCTCGCCCGCACGGGCCGCGGCGCGGAAGGCGTCCTCGAGCATGCGCTGGAGGCGCGCTTCGCTTTGCGCCGCGAGGTCGCCGCACAGGCGGCTGCTCGCGTCCAGCAGCTCGGCGCCGTGGGGGGAGTCGTACACCACGTCGAGCAGGCGCACGACCTTCGCCTCGAGCGCGGCGTGCACGCGGTCCGCGAGCGCGCCTTCGGACTTGAGCGCCGTCTCGGCGTCGGCGAGGGCGGCCTCCTGGAGCGACGCCGAGAGGCTGCGGAAGAGCTCCTCCTTGTTGCGGAAGTGGAGGTAGAGGGCGGGGCGCGACACGCCGGCCTCCCGGGCGATGTCCTCCATGGACGTGCGGCGGAAGCCGTAGCGGGTGAACTGCTCGTGGGCGGCGGCCAGGATGGCCTCGCGCCGCTCGGGGGCCGGTGCCGGCATGCTTGACATTCTGACGAAATAGATGTTTTATGTCAATCTGACGAACTCCCACTCCCTTCCGAGGAGGATCCCCGATGAGCGATTCCCGAAGCCTCGCCGGACGCACCGCCGTCGTGACCGGCGCCTCGAGCGGCATCGGCCGCGCCATCGCCGAGCGGCTCGGCGCCGAGGGCGCGACCGTCTTCCTCGCCGGCCGCACCCGCGCGTCGATGGAGGCGTCGCGCAAGAAGATCGAGGAGGCGGGCGGCCGCGCCCACGTGGCCGTGGTCGACGTCCGCGACCCGGCGCAGGTGCAGGGGCTGGTGGACTCCGCCGTGCGCGAGACCGGACGCCTCGACATCATGGTGAACAACGCCGGCGTCTCGTATCCGGCGCCCATCTGCGAGGGAGACCCCGAGGAGTGGCGCGCGATGTTCGAGACGAACGTGCTGGCGCTCCTGGTGGGCTCGCAGGCGGCGGTGCGCGCCATGCGCGCCTGCGGCGCCGAGGGCCACATCGTGAACATCTCCTCCATCGCCGCCCAGCGCCGGGACTCGGGCGTCTACGGCGCCACGAAGCACGCCGTGAACTGCATCTCGGCCAC
>DASRUS010000032.1:0-10519 GCA_035687825.1 Myxococcota bacterium
CTCCGCTCGCCTGCGGCTCGCTGCGCGGGCGTGCTCCAGCCTTCGATCGAAACCCAGAGGATTCGCGGCTGCGGGGCCATCACTGACCGGGCCCAGCTCACCCCAGCACGCCCTTGCCGCTCTTCTCTTCGTTCCCCCGTCGACCGACGCGTAGGCCGGGGCCGGGAGCGGTCTCCGCTACGGGCCCCGGCCCTAGCCATGATCCGCACCGTCCGGTGCTGCACGGCTCCGGCCCCTCCGCGAGGCCGCGCCGAGTCGGCTGGATCGCTCGGCTCCCCGCTACCCTCCCCGCGTGCCCGTCCGCACGCTCGTGATCCTGAATCCGCGCAGCCGCGCCGGCGCCGGCGCGCGGCTCTTCGCCCGCGTCGAGGCGAGCCTGCGCGACGCCCTCGGCGCGCTCGAGGTGGAGCGCACGCGCGGACCGCGCGACGCCGAGCGCATCGCGCGCGAGGGCGTGCGCGCGGGCGTGGAGCGTCTGGTGGTGGCGGGCGGCGACGGCACCGTGAGCGAGGTCGTCGCGGGCCTCCTCGGCGCAGACCTCGCGGGCTACTGCCAGATCGGGCTGCTTCCCCTCGGCACCGGAGGCGACCTCGCGCGCACGCTGGCCGTGCCCACCCAGCTCGACGCCGCGGTGGCGAACCTCGCGCACGGGACCCTCCGGGTGATCGACGCTGGCCGCGCCGTGTTCACGACGCACGACGGAGCCCCGTGCACGAGCTTCTTCCTCAACGTGGCGAGTGCGGGGATCTCGGGCCTCGTCACCGAGCTCGTGAACCGCGGGCCGAAGCATCTCGGCGGCCGGATCTCGTTCCTGGTGGGTACGCTGCGCGGCATCGCGCGCTACCGCTTTCCTCCCGTGCGCGTGCGCGCGGACGGCGCGCTCCTCCACGAAGGCCCGGCGACCCTCGTCGCCGCCGGCAACGGCCGCTGCTTCGGCGGTGGCATGGCCGTCGCTCCGGACGCCCGCATCGACGACGGCTTCCTCGACGCGGTGGTGGTGCCGGGCTTCTCTCGCGCGCGCCTCGTGTGCGAGCTGCCGCGCATCTATCGGGGGACGCACATCGGTGTGGATGGAGTCGCACAGTGTCGCGTGCGCTCGGTGGCGCTCGAGCCCCTCGGCGCCGAGCCCGTGTGGATCGAGCTCGACGGCGAGCCCTCCGGCCGGCTCCCCGCGCGCTTCGACGCGCTGCCGAAGGCCATCACGCTCTTCGGGGCCCCCGCGCCGGGCGCGTGAACGTCTTCGATCGCATCCGCGCCGCCTGCCGCGCCGTGGCGGAGCAGGCGCGCTTCGTGCGCATCGAGGAGTCGCGCCTCGAGCCCTGCGCGCGGGCGCTCCTCGCGGCGGAGGCGCCGCGCTCCGATCCCGCCCATCAGCGGCGCGCCACCCCCGAGGCGACCCTCGCCTACGTCGTGACGCTCGACGCCGTGAACTTCGGATCGGGGTGGTTCCCGTTCCTGCGCAAGCGCCCTGGCTGCTCGGGCTACTTCACCGTGGCGCTCGCGCTCGCGGAGCGCTTCGACGCGCGGGGCCCCTGGAGCGCGGCGGAGCTGCGCGAGATCGAGGCGGCGGAGCTCGCGCGGGTCCTCGGCCAGGATCTCGCCGTGCCCGAGGTGCGCGAGCTCGTCGGACTCTTCGCGACCGCGCTCCGCGACCTGGGCGGGCTCCTCGACGCGCGCTACGCGGGGAGCTTCGCCGCGCTCGTCGAGGCCGCGGGGGGCCGGGCGGCGTGCCTCGTCGAGCTCCTCGCCGAGATGCCCTTCTACCGCGACGTGTCGATCCTCGACGGTCGCGAGGTCCCCTTCTACAAGCGCGCGCAGATCACCGCGGCGGATCTGCACCTGGCCTTCGAGGGGCGGGGAGCGGGCCGCTTCGGGGATCTCGACTCGCTCACGATCTTCGCGGACAACCTCGTCCCGCACGTGCTGTGCCTGGAGGGCGTGCTCGTCTACGAGCCCGCGCTCGTGCAGCGGATCGAAGCGGGGGAGCTGCTCGCCCCGGGCTCGCGCGAGGAGGTGGAGATCCGCGCCTGCGCCCTCGACGCCGTGCAGCGCCTCGGGGTTGCGGCGGCGCGGCTCGGCCGCGAGACCCCCGCCTGGCGTCTCGACGAGATCCTCTGGTGGCGCGGTCAGCGCCCCGAGTTCAAGGCCCGCCCGCGGCACCGGACGCGCAGCGTCTTCTACTGAGCGCGATAGCGCGACACCTGCGCGATCACCTCGGCGAGCGCCTCGCGGGCGGAGGAGTCGAGACCGGGCGTGTCGAGCTGATCCTGCGCCTCGTGCTCCACCGCCCCGGCGTCGAGGGGGCCGGGCAGGCGCGCCAGACACTCCGCGATGCGCTCGCCGATCCGCGCGAGCGCGGGGCGCAGCTCGCCCTCGAGGTCGAACGCGCGCGACGCCCCGGCGGCGGGGCGCGCGAGCGCGCGCTCCTGGAGCACGGCTCCGGCGTCGATCTGGGCGCGGAACAGCGCCTGCACCCAGCGGTCCGGGATCGGCAGCACGCCCGCGCGCTGCGCCGCGTCGCGCGCGGCCTTCGTCGCGGCCGCGAGGACGCGCTCCTCCTGCTCGGGGTCGCGCACGGGAAGCCCGCGCTCGCGCTTCGCCCGGGCCACGAACGGCATGAGATCCAGCCGCTCGTCCATCGCGGCGAGGAGCGCGCGCAGCGGTGTGGCGATCTCCTTCGCGGCGCCGGACCCCAAGTGCTCCTCGCGCAGCTCGTCGAGCGTTCCGTTCGCTTCGCGCGCGAGGAGCCACGCGTCGAGATCCCGCGCCAGGTCGGGGCGGTCCGCGCGCACCAGGTAGGCCTTGCGGTCGCGGCTGAACGGGCCGAGCGCGCGGTGCCCCGGCGCCTGCTCGAGCCAGCCCGGCGCCTCGAGGTCGTCCGTCACCACCGCGTCCACCGACCCGGCGAGGAGCGCGGGCAGCACGTTCGCGTTGCCCGGGATCGCGAGGAGGGTCGCGTGCGGGAAGCTCGCGCGCGCGACCTTCTCCAGGTGCCCGCCTGCGTTCACCCCGACGCGCACGCCCGGGATGCGCAGATCCTCCACGCTGCGGTACGCGGAATCCTCGGACACGAGCACGAGTGCGCCGCTCCACGCCACGGGGACGCTGAAGCGTCCCGCCAGCGAGCGCTCCGGGCGGACCGTGACGCCGCTCATGGCGACGTCGAAGCGGCCCGCGGCGAGGTCCGCCTCGAGCTCGGGCCACGCAAAGCGCACCCACTCGAGCTCGAGGCCGCGCTCGTCCGCGAAGCGTCGCGCGACCGCGGGGTCGAAGCCCTCGAAGCGGCCTGCGCGGTCGGCGGAGGCCGCGCTGAAGGGCGCGTAGTCGCCGCTCGTTCCCACGCGGAGGGTCTCGGCCCCGGCGTGCGCGGCGAGAAAAAGGACGGCGATCAGGACCCGGAGCACGCGCCTCACCCCACGATCCCGAGCAGCTCGCGCAGGCTCGCGATCACGTGATCGGGCTTCGGGCCCTCCGCGCACGCCGCCTTGCCGATCAGCACCGTGCGCATCCCGAGCGGCGCGGCTCCCGCCACGTCGTGCTCCGGAGAGTCGCCCACGAAGACGACCTCTTCGGGCCGCGGATCCCCGGCCTTCGCGAGGGCGAGCCGGAAGATCCCCGGATCGGGCTTGCACGAGCGCGCTTCCTCGCTCGTGGTGAAGGCGTCGAAGAGCTCGGCGAGCGCGAGTCGCTCGAAGAGCGGGCGGAACTGATCGTCGTCGATGTTGCTCACGATGGAGAGGTGGAGCCCGCGGGCGCGCAGCGCCTCGAGCGTCTCGCGGGCGTCGGCGCGCACCTGCACCCGGGCGAGGCCGAGCGCGCTCTGGCCCGCGTAGAAGAGGTCGCCGGCGTCGGGGCCGGGCGCTCCGCCGAGCTCGCGCAGGAAGCCCCGGTGCGCCGCGGCGAAGAGCTCGCGGTGCAGATAGAAGGGGCGCGACACGAAATCGGCGAACGCGCGCGCCATGGTCGTGCGATACGCGCGGCGCAGCTCCGGCGGCGACGCTTCGATGCCGTGCCGGCGCGCCGTCTCCTCCAGGAAGCGGTCGAAGGAATCGCGCAGCGCTCCGTAGCTGAAGAGCGTTCCGCCGAAGTCGAAGAACACCGCGCGGTGGACCATCGCGGCAGGGTAGCCGAGCGGCTGGGGCATTTGACCGGTTTTCCGGGATCCCCTACTTTCTCGCCTTTCCACCCGCCGAGGTTCGCCATGCTCTCCCGGGAAGAAGTGGATCCGGGCAGCCGGGTCACGCACAAGAACACGGGTCTCCGCTACAACGTCGTGGAGCTCGGCGAGGACGAGGTGCTGCTCTCCCCCGAGTCCGAGAACCTCCAGGACCTCGTGGTTCCCGTGCCCCTCTTCCTCCAGGAGTTCGTGATCGCGGACCGCTACAGCGCGGGCCGCGGGCGGGGCCGCAGCCGCGGCGCCCGGCGCAGCGGTCCGCCGCGCACGCCCCAGGGACCGAAGGCCAAGGGCCGCATCAAGAAGATGGTGCGCGACCGGGGCTTCGGCTTCATCCGCGGCGACGACGGCAAGGAAGTCTTCTTCCACCGTTCGGGCATGACGACGGGCGACTACGACTCCCTCGACGAGGGAGACGTCGTGGAATACGTGATCCAGGAAGGCCCGCGCGGACCGCGCGCCGAACTCGTGCGCGCGGTGAGCGAGGCCGAGGTCGTCTCAGCCTCCTGATTCCATCCGATGGCGCTGCACGATGGGCAGGCGACGGCCGGAGCCGAACGCCTTGCGTGACGTGCGCAACACGAGCGGCGACTGGCGGCGCTTGTACTCGTTGCGGTCGAGGCGGAGCACCACCTCGCGCACGAGACGGCGGTCCGCGCCGGCGGGCGGCACGATGCGCTCGGCGCCGAGCCCGCCCTCGATCGCCTGCACGAGGATCGCGTCGAGGACCTCGTAGGCAGGCAGGTCGTCCGAGTCGAGCTGCCCGGGAGCGAGCTCCGCGGACGGCGGCTTCTCGAGCGTGCTCCGGGGGATGCGTGTCGCCTTCTCGTTCGCGAGGCGCGCGAGCGCGTAGACGTCGCGCTTGTAGACGTCACCCAGCACCGCGAGGCCTCCCACCAGGTCGCCGTACAGCGTGCAATACCCCACCGAGAGCTCGCTCTTGTTGCCCGTGGCGAGCACGAGCCTGCCCTCGGCGTTCGAGATCGCCATGAGCAGGGCGCCGCGGATCCGCGCCTGGATGTTCTGCTGCGCCACCCCGTAATCGTCGCGTTCACCGAACAGGGACCGGAAGATCCCGAGGTACGCCTCGTACACGGGCCGGATGTCGATCGTGCGCACCTCGATGCCGAGGTTGCGCCCGAGCTCGAGGGCGTCGCGCACGCTGTGCTCCGACGAGAAGGGCCCTGGCATCGCGACCCCGAGCACCTGCTTCGCGCCGAGCGCGAGCGCGCCGAGGTGCGCCGTCACCGCGGAGTCCACGCCGCCCGAGAGCCCCACCACCGCGCCGGGGGGCAGCCCCTGCTTGCGGAAGTAGTCGCGGATCCCGAGCACGAGCCCGGCCTCGAGCTGCGCGGTGTCGCGGAGCTCCTCGATCTCGTCGGGCGCGGCCCCCTCGCCCGCAGCGTCGAAGTCCACGATCTCGAGCGCGCTCTCGAAGAGCGGGAGCGCGACGCGGACGCGGCCGCTCGCGTCCACCGCGAACGAGCCGCCGTCGAAGATGAGCTCGTCGTTGCCGCCCACCTGGTTCACCATGACGAGGCTCGCCCCGGTCTTGCGGGCGAGGGTCGCGTACATGCGCCGCCGCTCGAGGGCCTTGCCCACGTGCCAGGGCGAGGCGGAGAGGTTGAGGACGATGCGGCTCCCCGCGCGCGCGAGCTCCGCCACGGGATCGACGGCGTAGGCGATCTCCGGGGTCCACGCGTCCTCGCAGACCGTCAGGCCGAGGGATCCGACCGGCGTGCGCTCGGCTGCGGGCACGAAATGGCGCTTCTCGTCGAAGACGTCGTAGGTGGGGAGCAGCGTCTTCGCCTGCCGCGCGACCTCCCGCCCGTCTCGCAGCAGCACCGCGCAGTTCGCGAGGTGCTTGCCGTCGCGGGGCGGGGCGGGGAGCACCGCGCCCACCACGAGCGCGATCCGGCGCGAGATCGGCAGCAGCGCCTCCAGCTCCCGGAGCTGGTCGCGCACGAAGCCGTCGCGCTCGAGGAGGTCCAGCGGCGGGTAGCCCGTGAGCACGAGCTCGGGGAAGACCGCCAGCTCCGCCCCCGCGGCCAGGGCCTTGGCCGCGGTCTCCTCCACGAGGCGGCGGTTCCCGCCCAGGTCGCCGACCGTGGGATTCACCTGGGCGAGGGCGATGCGCACGCGAGAAGGATCGGAGGCCCGCGCTCCGGCGTCAAACGCCTGGAACTCCCATTCACTCCGCTCGCCTGCGGCTCGCTGCGCGGGCGTGCTCTTGCCTTCGATCGGCCCCGAGAGGATTCGTGGTCGCGGGCCATCCCCGACCGGGCCAAGCTCACGCCAGCACACCCTTGCCGGCGCGCCGCTGGGTCAGTCGCCCGGCTTGCGGGGCACGTAGACGAGCACCGGCTCCGCCACCAGCGCGGGCTTGGCGACGCCCTCCACCTCGATGCTCATGGCGATCACGACGCGGGCCGCGCCGCCCGGGATGTAGCGCACGGACTGGATCGTGGCGTGGAAGCGGATCCGCGCGCCGGCGCGCACCGGGGAGTGCATGCGCAGCTTCTCCAGGCCGTAGTTGAGCGTCATCGCCGCCTGCTCCACGCGGAGGACCTGGCTCAGCAGCACCGGCGCCATGGCGAGCGTGAGGTAGCCGTGCGCGACCGTCCCGCCGAAGGGCGACTCGCGCGCCGCGCGCTCGGGATCGACGTGGATCCACTGGTGGTCATCGGTGGCCTCGGCGAAGAGCTCGATGCGCTTCTGCGTGACGGTGACCCACTCGGACGGGCCGAGCTTGGTTCCGACGAACCGCTTGAGCGAGGCGACGTCGGGGATGACGAGGAGGGTCGCCATGCACGCGATGGTATCACGGTGAGCGGGCGTCTCTCGGGACATGCGGGTCTCATCGAGGGAACTTCGGACTGGCGGTGAAGCGGCCGGGGCGAGGACTTGGTTGCGGGCAAGGGCGTGCTGGTGGGAGCTGGGCCCGGCCCGAGAGAGTCCCCATCCCGCGAATCCCCTCGGCCTCGATCGAAGCCCGAAGCACGCCCGCGCAGCGAGCCGCAGGCCGAGCGGAGCTGGATGGTGGGCGGGCCCTGCGCTCCGACCCCTCCCGGCCCCGGCCTCGACGTCCGGCGACAGGGGAACGAAGAGGAGGCCGGCAAGGGCGTGCTGGCGTGAGTTGGGCCGGGTCGGTGACGACCTTGGAGTCACGAATCCTCTCGATTTCGATCGAAGACTGAAGCACGCCCGCGCAGCGAGCCGGAGGCGAGCGGAGTCAACGGGATTGTATGTCCAGGACCTCGTACCAGGTGTCGCACTGCGTCCGGGTGCGGATCACCGCGTCGCGCGACACCCGCACCGGCGCGCGCCCGTTGCGGCGCAGGACGAGCCAGGCGTCGCCGCCTTCCAGCACCTCCGACACCTCGTCGATGGACTCGACGCCGCGGTCCGTCCAGGCGAGGAAGCGGACCTCCGCGCGCGGCCGGAGGCGCAGCACGACGGACGTCCCCAGCGCGCGCTCGAGGAGGGCCGCGGCCTCCCCGGGCCGTCCGAGGAGGAGGCGCGGATCCTCGGGTTGGGCGAGACGCGCCGCGCGCAGGAGGCGCAACACCTTGCCGAGGCCGCGCACCGTCGTCACCGAGGGCTCGGGTCCGAGGTCCGCGACGTCGCGGAGGGGCGTCGGCAGCGAATCCGGGCGGAGCGGGCGGAAGGAGAGCTCGACGCCGCAGGCCCCGACGGCGAGCGCCACGTCGGTGAAGACGGCGGGAACGCGGCGGAGGCCCACGCACCCAGTATATAACGTGGGGAATGCGTCTTCGGCTCGGCGTCCACTACGAAGGTCTCCCCGGCCCGAACGACTACGCGGGGCTCGTGGCGCACGCGCGCGAGGCCGAGCGGCTCGGCTTCGAGTCGCTCTGGGTCGGCGAGCGTCCGGATCCGGCGGCGCAGGGCATCCCCGCCGCGCTTCTCGTCTGCGCGGCGCTCGCCGCGGCGACCGAGCGGGTGCGCATCGGCACCGCGGTGCTCCCGCTCCCGCTCTATCACCCGCTGCGGGTGGCGGAGGATGCCGCCACGCTCGACGGCCTCTCCGAGGGACGCTTCGACCTCGGAGTCGGACTCGGCGACGATCCCGCCGGCCACCACGGCTTCGGGGTGCCCCCCGAGGAGCGCGCGTCGCGCCTCGAGGAGGGGCTCGCGATCCTCGCCCAGGCGCTCGGCGGGAGCGCTGTCGAGTTCACGGGTCGGCACTTCCAGATCGCGGGGGTCCGGGTCGCCCCGCCGGCCGTGCAGCCCGGCGGGCCTCCCATCTTCCTCGGCGCGCACGCGGAGGTCGCGGTGCGTCGGGCCGTGCGTCTCGGCTGCGGACTCGTGGCGACCGAGCCGGCCGCCGCCTCGCTCTACCTCTCGGCCTGGCGCGAGGCGGGTCGCGATCCCGAGGGCGCGCGGATCGTGCTCCGGGTAGGTCGGGACGCGGACTCCGACCTCCTGCGCGCCCTCGCCGCCGACCTCGCCGGGGCCGGGCGCCTCGACCTCGTGCTGCCCGCCGGCGCGGACCTCGCGGCGCTCGCCCACGGCGGGGCGCTACGCTCCGGCGCACGCTAGGAGGGGAGATGCGAAGGCTCACCATCGGCTGCCTCGCCGCAGCGCTGACCCTCGCAGCCTGGCGTCCCGGGCTGGCGCGCGCGGACGCCTGGGCGCTTCCGCCCGAAGGGAGCTGCACCCCCAGCGGCGGATTGCGCGGCCTGCCGTTCGGCGAGGACGCGGCTCCCGCGCCATTCCAGACGGGCGACACCTTCAGCCTCGATAAGGTGGAGGTGCTGAAGAACTACCTGCCTCCCGCCCTCTGGGAGTACCGCGATCGCTTCTTCTACGAGGGCATGCGCCTCGAGATCGGGCCGTGCTTCCGCGACTACTCGCCGCCCGGGTTCTTCCGCGAGGCGACCGCGAAGTTCCAGGGTCAGGCGCGCCTGCTCGAGAACGGAGGCCTCGAGAACCACCGCGCGGGGCTTCCCTTCGCGCCAGAGACGATCGCGCCCGACGATCCCCAGGCCGGCCTCGAGTGGGCCTGGAACGTGGAGCACCGCTACCAGGCGGGGGGCTTCCGCGGGCGCTTCCGCATGACCGACCTGGTGGGCCGCGTGGGGCGCGCCGAACCCTTCGAAGGCGAGCTCTTCAAGCTCCAGCTCTCGTATCGCGCGGACCGGGCGGCGAGCGACTACGAGGTTCCCTTCGCGCGCGGCAACCACTGGGTGGTGGGAGGCATCTTCTTCGAGCCCTTCAACGCGCGCGAGTACGCCTGGCGCCAGTACCGCAACGTCGAGCACCTGAAGCTGGCGCGCCGCACCGACGATCTGCACGCGTACCTCCCCCAGTGGCGGCGCGTGCGACGCATCTCGGCGAGCGACGTCGAGGGCGTGTACATGCCGAGCTTCAGCGTCGGCGTGCAGCCCGCGCAGCAGCTCGTGGTCGGGACGGGCGGCGCGGCCGACGCGGCGGGGGGCGGCGTCGCGGCCGCGGGCGGGACCGGCGGGGTGGGCGGCACGATCACGACCAAGCGCAGCGGCTTCGAGGGCCTCGAGCTGCGGCCGCTCCTCTACTCGATCGAGGTGCTCGGCGTCCACGACGTGCTCACCCCGATCAACGCGGCGACGCCGGCGTATCCGGAGGCGAAGGACCGCGAGTTCGGGCCGTGGGGGCTCTCCTTCGCGAGCGACCGCTGGGACCTGCGCCGCGCGCTGGTCCTGCGCGGCACGCTGCACAAGGACGTGGGCGGCGCGAACCTCCAACGCTTCGAGATGTACGTGGACCTCCAGACGCTCGCTCCGCTCTACTATCTGTCGTACGACGAGAAGGACGAGCGCATCGACGTCGGGTTCTACGTCGGCCGCTGGAGCGAGGACCGCCCGGACTATCCGCGCTGGCCCGACGATCCCGCGCGCCCGGTGCGCGTGCTCGATCCCACGGGCGCGGCGTTCGCGAACCTCGGCGAGCAGGGTAGCTGGCGGCGCGAGTCGTGGGACATGGTCTCGACGCCGCCGGACGACGCCGCCGTGAAGCGGATGATCTCGGTGGCGGAGCTGACGAAGGGGCGCTGAGGGCGTCGCGCTATTCGGTCTCGC
Organism: Myxococcota bacterium; assembly: GCA_035687825.1. Classification (GTDB taxonomy): domain Bacteria; phylum Myxococcota_A; class UBA9160; order UBA9160; family DASRUS01; genus DASRUS01. Next base: position 10,252 of record DASRUS010000032.1, read on the forward strand.
GCTTGATCTCCCGCGCGAACGCCTCGAGCAGCGCTTTGCGGATGGTCTTGCGGTCCGCGCGGCCGAAGACCTTGCGGAAGGACTGGAGCGGGATCATGCCCTTCGCCATGGAGCGGTGACCGCCGCCCACGCCGAGCCCCTCCACCAGGGCGCGCACCACGTCGCCCGCGGCGCGCACGTGGCCCACGTTGCGCACCGAGAAGACGAGCTCCGAGCCCACGATGCCCGCGGCGATGGACCACTCGGCGCCCTCGGCCTGCAGGCCGAG
>DASRUS010000033.1:0-3892 GCA_035687825.1 Myxococcota bacterium
CGATGAGCCAGGCCGAGCGGACCGATCCGACCTCCCTGCGCGACGAGCTGCGCGAGGCCACCGCCCGGGGCATGACGATCGCGGTGCACGCGCGGCTCGCGCCCGGGCGGCCGGCGCTCGTCTCGGGGGCGGGCTCGCGGAGCTTCGGGTCGCTGAACGCGCACTGCAACCAGCTCGCGCGGGTGCTGCGGGCGCGGGGCCTGCGCGCGGGCGACGGGGTGGCGCTGCTCTGCTCCAACCGCCCGGAGTTCGTCGAGGTGATCTACGCGGGAGCGCGCGCGGGCTTTCGCGTGACGCCCATCAACTTCCACCTGACGGGCGCCGAAGCGGGCTACATCGTCGAGAACTGCGAGGCGAAGGTCTTCGTCGCCGACGCGCGCTTCGCGGAGACGGCGGGGGAGGCGGCGGCCCTGGCCCCCGGGGCCGCGGTCCGCCTCGCCGTGGGCGGCGCGATCCCCGGCTTCGACGACTACGAGGCGGCGCTCGCGGGCGAGGACGCGAGCGACCTCGCCGATCCCGTGCTGGGCGGCACGATGCTCTACACCTCGGGGACGACGGGTCGACCCAAGGGTGTGTATCGAAGGGAGGCCGCGCCCGCGCGCCTCGGCGTGCCGGTCCTCAAGGCCGCCGTGATGGACGGCGCCCGGGATCGAGCGCTGTGCACGGGGCCGCTCTATCACGCCGCGCCCCTGGGGCTGAACCTCGCGATCCCCCTCGTCGCGGGCGTGCCCGTCGTCCTCATGGACCGCTTCGACGCCGAGGAGACGCTGCGCCTCGTCGAGCGCGAGCGGATCACGCACACGCACATGGTGCCCACCATGTTCCATCGCCTCCTCGCGCTTCCCGAAGAAATGCGCGCGCGGCACGACCTCTCGTCCCTGCGCTTCGTGCTGCACGGGGCGGCGCCCTGCCCGGTGCACGTGAAGCGCGCCTTGATCGAGTGGCTGGGTCCGGTGGTCTACGAGTACTACGCCGCCACCGAGGGCGGCGGCACCCTCATCGGCCCCGAGGAGTGGCTGCGCAAGCCCGGGAGCGTGGGGCGCCCCGTGGCCGGAGAGTCGCTCGTCGTCCTCGACGCCGAAGGCAGCGAGGTCCCGCCCGGAAACGTCGGCACCGTCTACATCCGGGCTCCCGGCAGCGGGCGCTTCGAGTACTTCAAGGCGCCCGGGAAGACCTCGGGCGCGTACCGCGGCGACCACTTCACGCTGGGCGACCACGGCTATTTCGACGAGGATGGCTACCTCTTCCTCACGGGGCGCAGCGCCGAGCTCATCATCTCCGGCGGCGTGAACGTCTACCCCGCGGAGGTGGACGCCGTGCTCCTCATGCACCCCGCGGTGGCGGACGTGGCCACGGTGGGCGTCCCCGACGAGGAGTGGGGCGAGTCGGTGAAGTCGGTGGTGCTGCTCCAGCCCGGCCGGAGTCCGTCGGACGCCCTCGCCGAGGAGCTCCGCGCGCACTGCCGCGCCCACCTCGCGCACTACAAGTGCCCGCGCAGCGTGGAGTTCACAGACGAGCTCCCGCGCATGCCTTCCGGGAAGATCCAGCGCCATCTGGTGCGCGCGCGTTACCTGGCGCCCGCGTGATGCGATCGGGAGGTTCGTCATGGATCTGAGCTGGGGCCCCGAGTACGAGGCCTTCCGCGCCGAGGTGAAGGAATTCCTCGCCGCGCACTGGCCGTTGCGCGGCGCGGAGGCGGAGCTCCCCCGCGCCCGGCAGGCGGCGCTCTTCCGCGAGCGCGCCACCCTGCGCGGCTACCTGTGCCGCAACGTCCCGCGGCGCTACGGCGGATCCGAGCAGCCCGCCGACGCGCTCCGAGCGCAGATCATCCGGGAGGAGTTCGCCCGGGCGCGCGCGCCGGGCGAGGCGCGCGGCATCGGCCCGTCCATGTTCGTCCCCACGTTGCTCGAATGGGGCCAGGAGTGGCAGAAGGAGAAGTGGGTCCGCAGCACGATCACCGGCGAGACGATCTGGTGCCAGGGCTACAGCGAGCCGGGCTCGGGGAGCGACCTCGCGTCGCTCCAGACGCGGGGCGAGCTTCGTGACGGCGAGTGGATCGTGAACGGCCAGAAGGTCTGGACCACGGGCGCCCACCTCGCGCACTACATCTTCGCGCTCGTGCGCACCGAACCCGACGTGCCGAAGCACGCGGGCATCTCGTACCTGCTCCTCGACATGCGCCAGCCGGGGATCGAGGTGCGCCCGCTGCGCCAGATGACGGGCGGCGCGAGCTTCAACCAGGTGTTCTTCACCGACGCGCGCACGCCCGCCGACTGGATCGTGGGCGAGCGCGGCCAGGGCTGGCAGGTCTCGCGCACGACGCTCGAGCACGAGCGCAACTCCATCGGCAGCTCGGCGCAGACGACCGCGCTCTTCGAGTCCCTCGTGCGCCTCGCGCGGAGCACTGCGCGGCGCGGGCGGCCCGCGCTGGAGGATCCCGAGATCCGCCAGCGCCTCGCCGCGCTCGAGGGTCATGTGCGTGCGCACCAGTGCTCGGGCTGGCGCCAGCTGACGCGCGACGCGCGCGGCCAGGATCCGGGGATCCTCGCGCTCATGAACAAGCTCATCTCGACGAACATCGGCCACGAGGTGGCGCGCATCGCCCTCGACCTGCTCGGCGACGAGGGCCTGCTCGCCCCGGGCGAGCGCGAGGTCGGCGTCGTGCCCCGGGGCGGCGCCGCGTGGCTGGCGCAGGTCATGGGATCGCTGGGATCGGCGATCGCGGGAGGCACGGCCAACATCCAGCGCAACATCATCGCGGAGCGCGGGCTCGGGCTGCCGCGCGACGCGGCCGCACAGCGGAGCGGGGCGCGATGAACTTCGATCTCTCCGACGAGCAGCTCCTGCTGCAGGCGACGGTGCGCCAGTTCCTGGAGAAGGAGTGCCCCCCGGAGCGGCGGCGCGCGCTCTTCGAGGCGGAGCAGGGCTTCGATCCGGTCCTGTGGAAGGGGATGATCGAGCTCGGCCTCGGCGGGATCCACCTGCCCGAGGAGCACGGCGGCGTGGGTCTCGAGCTCCTCGACCTCACCCTGGTCGCGGAGGAACTCGGCCGTCACGCCGCGCCGGGCCCGTTCCTGGGCCACGCGCTGGCGGGCCTCGCCCTCTTGCGGGGAGGCAGCGAGGAGCAGCGGCGCCGCTGGCTCCCGAAGCTCGCGACGGGCGCGGCGCTCGGCAGCGTCGCCCTCGCCGAGGCGGGCGGCGCGTGGCTTCCCGAGGAGTGGACCCTCGCGGGAGGCGCCGCGCTCGACGGCGCGAAGCAGCACGTCCCGTTCGCGGACGTGGCGGATCTCTTCGTGGTGGGCGTGGCGGGAGGCGGTCTCGCCCTGGTGGAGAAGGACGCAGCGGGCGTCGCGGTCGAGGCCGAGGACGGCGTCGATCGCACGCGGCGCCTCTCGCGCGTGCGCTTCGAGGGGGCGCGCGCCGAGCCCCTCGAGTCGGGCACGCGCGCCGCAGCGCGAGTGTGCGATGCGGGCCTCGTGCTCCTCGCCGCGGACGCGTGGGGCGGAGCCTCGCGTTGCGTCGAGATGGCGGTGGACTATGCGAAGACGCGCCAGCAGTTCGGCGTTCCGATCGGCTCGTTCCAGGCGCACAAGCACCAGCTCGCGAATCTCGCGCTGGAGGTCGAGCCCGCGCGGGCCCTCGTCTGGTGGGCGGCGCACGCGTTCGATCGCGCCGAAGCCGAGGCGGAGCGCGCCGCGGCGCTCGCCAAGGCACACGCCACCGACCGCTTCATGCAGGTGGCGCGCGACACCGTGGAGGCCCACGGGGGGATCGGCTTCACCTGGGAGTGCGACGTCCAGATCTTCTTCAAGCGCGCGCTCTTCGACCGCGCCTGGCTGGGGACGCCGAGCCGGCATCGCGAGCGGGCGGCGGCTCTCGCGGGCTGGTAGGC
>DASRUS010000034.1:0-5767 GCA_035687825.1 Myxococcota bacterium
GAAGCCGCCGCGAGACCCGCCGCCGCCTCATCGAGGCGGGGACGGAGCTCTTCGCCCGCCGCGGCCTCTACGGCGCCACGAGCGCCGAGATCGCCCGCCAGGCCGGTGTCGCCGCGGGCACCTTCTATCTCCACTTCAAGGACAAGCGAGAGCTCTTCCGCGAGATCGTCTTCGCCGCGCTCGCCCAGCTTCGCCAGCGCGAGGACGCCGCGGCCGCGCGCAGCCGCGGTCGCGTCGAAGAGCTGCGCGCGCGCTACCGCGAGCTGCTCCGCTTCGCCGAGGAGAACCGCAACCTCGTGCGGGTGCTGTTCGGGCGCCGGCACGAGGCCGCGGATCTCGGCGAGGACGTGCTCGACGCGATCGTCCCCGGGCTCGAGGAGCGCCTGCGCGGGGGCGCCGGGCCCGACCTGCACCCCGCGGTCGCGGCGCAGGCGCTCGCCGCCATGGTGAGCCGCGTGCTCGCCTGGTGGATCGAGGCTCCCGAGCGCGCCTCGCGCGACGAGGTCGTCGAGACCCTGCTGCGGCTCCACCCGCTCGTCCGCCCCCTGGAACGCGCCCGCTCCCCGGAAGCCAAGGAGACCTGAGACCGATGGCCGATCACATCACGCACGACCCGATCTACGACACCGTGGATCGCGACGACTTCGACGCCATGATCGAGGTGGAGCGCTACGCCGCGCGCTCCGGCGCCTTCGACGAGATCATCTCCGCCACCGAGGACCACTTCTGGGACCCCGGCGACCCCGCGTACGTGGACTTCGCGAACGACCGCTTCGACCTGCGCGCCGAGACGATCATGCCGCGCGACTTCATCGCCGAGCTCAACTGCTCCGTCGCCGACCGGCTCGACGAGGGACAGCAGCTCCGGCTCGCGAACCAGGTCACGCGCTTCAACCTCTCCCAGATCCTGCACGGCGAGCAGGGGGCGTTCTCGCTCTCCGCGAGCCTGTGCCAGATCCTGCGCGATCCGGGCCCGCAGGAGTACGCCGCGAACCAGGCGCGCGAGGAGGCGCGCCACGTGAACGCGTTCGCGCGCTACATCGGGCAGCGCTTCGGGACGCCGCTGCCCGTGGGTCGAACGCTCCAGACGCTCATGAACGAGCTCGTGCTCGCCCCCGAGGTGTACAAGAAGCTCGTGGGCATGCAGATGCTGATCGAAGGCCTCGCCATGGGCGCCTTCGCCACGCTCCACGCCAAGACGCGCGACCCGCTGCTGCGCCGCGTGGTGCAGCTCGTGATGACCGACGAGGCGTTCCACCACAAGTTCGGACGCATCTGGGCGCACCGCACGGTGCCCAAGCTCACCCCGGAAGAGCACGAGAAGGTGGAGGACTGGGCCGCGCGCTGCTTCCTCCTCGTCTTCAACAACCTCGTGAACTCCGAGCAGAAGCAGCAGCTCTACCCCGAGTTCGGTCTGGATTGGCAGTGGGTGCGCGCCGCGGTGCTGGAAGCCTTCAGCGACGCCGACCGCCGGCGCATGCTGAGCCAGAGCACGAACATCTTCCGCGTGCTCATCAAGACGCTGCTCCACGCCGGCATCATCACCGAGCGCACCAGACATCTGTACGCTCAGTGGGTCGACATGGCGGAGCTGCGCCGCGAGCCCGAGGGCGTGGTGGGCGACGCGGTGGCGGAGGAGGCGATCGTGGAGCTCCGCGAGATCAACCGCCGGCGCGGCAAGATCGGCCGCGCCTTCAAGGAGGGCGCGGGGCGGCCCGCCAGCGCCTGACCTCCCGTCCGACCGTTCGTGATACGATGACGGACCGACGCAACCCGATCCGGCGCCGACGCGCGCCCTTCCCGGAGGAACCCCCGCGATGAAGGACATCCGATTCGACGGCCGCGTGGCGGTCATCACCGGCGCCGGCGGCGGCCTCGGCAAGACGTACGCGCTCGCCCTCGCGGCGCGCGGCGCCCGCGTGGTGGTGAACGACCTGGGCGGGGGCAAGGACGGCACGGGCGCCGGCACCAGCATGGCCGACCAGACCGTGAAGCAGATCGTCGAGGCGGGGGGCGAGGCCCTCGCCAACTACGACTCGGTCGCGACCCCCGAGGGCGGCGAGGGGATCGTGCAGGCCGCGCTCGACCACTTCGGCGGCGTGGACATCGTGATCAACAACGCTGGCATCCTGCGCGACAAGACCTTCGCGAAGCTCGAGCCCGCCGACCTCGAATCGGTGCTGGACGTACACCTGAAGGGCGGCTTCTACGTCTCCCAGCCCGCGTTCCGCGCCATGAAGGACAAGGGCTACGGCCGCTTCATCTTCACGGCGTCCGCCGCCGGGATCCTCGGGAACTTCGGCCAGACGAACTACGGCGCCGCCAAGATGGGGCTCGTGGGGCTCTCGAACGTGCTCGCCCTGGAGGGCGCCAAGTACAACATCCGGTCGAACGTGATCGCGCCCATCGCGCGAACGCGGCTCACCGAGCAGCTTCTCGGTCCGATGGCCGTGGCCCTCGACCCCGAGTGCGTGACTCCGCTCGTCGTCTACCTGGTGTCGGAGCAGTGCGAGCTCACCCACCAGATCCTCTCCGTGGGCGGGGGCCGCTTCGCGCGCATGTTCGTGGGGCTCACGCCCGGGTGGTTCGCCGGCAAGGGCGCGAAGCCCGCGCCGGAGGAGGTCCGCGACCACATGGACCAGATCCGCGACCCGCAGGGCTACATCATCCCCGACGGCATCGCCGACGAGATGAAGATCATGCTCCAGCAGCTCCAGGGGTAGAGCGGAGCCGCGGGTCCGTGACGACCTGACCCCAAGGTCGTCGGCGCGGGAGCGCCGGGGCTGGCGCGACGCGCTCAGCGCTTGGCGAGCAGCTCGTCGAGCGCGGGCCAGTCGATCGCCTCCTGCGCCGCGAAGGCCCGGAGCAGGAGCTCGCGGTTCCAGTCGTCGCCCTTCGCGCGCAGCGCCTCCACCGCCTTGCGGAGCACTTCCGCGGGCGGCTCCGCCGGACGCTCCTCCGCGAGCGTTCCCTTCTCGTGCGCGAGGCCGAGCGAGTCGAGCCACTCGACCAGCAGGTCGCCCTGACACTGGAGGAAGTAGCTGGCCAGAACCTCCTCCGCGACGAGGTTCGCGGCGACGCGGGCGAGGGCGCGGCGCGCCGCCTCTGCCTGCTTCTCGAAGGGCTGCTTCGCGAGGTACACCGGCCGCGCCTTGAGCGCCGCGCTCGCCACCGCGAGCGCCTGCTGGAAAACGAGGGGGGACTTCTCGCGCAGCATCGAGAAGAGCGCGGGCGCCCGCTCGGAAGGCAGGGAGGCGAACACCTGGTACGCGCGCATGGTCCCCCCGGATGGCTCGCTACGCCCGCGGAGCCGCCGCGGATCGGGCGTTCGCGGCCGGCACGCCGCGCTCGAAGCCCGCGGGTTGCACGGGCGCCGTCCAGGCCTCGTGCACGGCGACGCCGAGCGTCGCCACGAGCGCGGCGGCGAGCGCGGTGTGGAGTCCCGTCAGCTCCACGGGCAGGCGCAGCAGCACGCCCGTGATCCCGACCCCGGCCTGGACGCACGCGAGGCCGAACGCGACCCCGAGGGCGCGCACGAGCGCCGGAGGCCGCCGCACGGCGAGCGTCGCCACGGCGAGGATCGCGAGCACGAGGTACGCCCCCGTGCGGTGGGCGAGGTGCACGCCGACGGGGCCCTCCAGCGACGGGAACCAGGCGGCCCCGTCGCAGGTGGGGAAGCTCGCGCAGGCGAGCCCCGCGTAGGTCGAGGAGACGAGCCCGCCGAGCACCACCTGCGCGACGAGGGCGCCCGCCGCGAGGGTCACGAGCGGGCGCACGCCGGGCGCGAGGCACGGGCTCGGCCGGACGGGCGCGGCCGCGCGCCGCAGGCGCAGCACGACCAGGACCAGCGTCACGGCGAAGGCGTTGCCCGTGACGAGATGCGCGATCACGGTCCAGGGCGCCAGACCGAGCCACACGGTGAGGGCGCCGAGCAGGACCTGCACGCCGAGGAGCGCGGCCCCGGTCGCGAGCCAACCCCCGACCGCGGCGCGCGCGGTGCGCACGCGCAGCGTCGCGACGCCGAGCGCGGCGAAGGCGAGGGCGATGCTTCCCGCCAGCACGCGATGGGCGAACTCGAAGGCGACGCGGAAATCGAGCCGCGGCATCACCTCGCCGAAGCAGAGCGGCCAATCGGGGCAGGCGAGCCCGGCGCCGTGCGCGCGCACGAGGGCGCCGAGCACGACCAGGGCGAAGGTCGCGGCGGCGAGGCCGGCGAAGCCCGCGGCGAGAGCGCGAAGGCGCGAGGCGTCGGTGCGGTCGGGCTCCGGGCGAGCGTCGCGCATGCGAGAGCCGTCTCCTACGCTTCGACGTCCCGGGCGGCGGCGCCGCCCGTTCGGCAAGGTCGGCAGGGCGGTACCTTAGGGGATGCAGTCCGAGGCAACAACGCGGCCCCTCGCGATCGAAGCCGAGTCGCTCGCGAAGCGGTTCGGCGGGGTCGTCGCGCTCGACGGCGTGGACCTCCGCGTGGAGTCGGGAGCGTGCTTCGGTCTCCTCGGCCCCAACGGCGCGGGCAAGACCACGCTCGTCTCGATCCTCGCGACGCTCCTGCGGCCGAGCGCGGGACGGGCGCGGCTCCTCGGTCGCGACGTGGAAGCCGAGCGCGCGGCGGTGCGCCGCGACGTGGGGATCGTCTTCCAGGAGCCGAGCCTCGATCCCGAGCTCACGGCGCGCGAGCACCTGGACCTCCACGCGCGCCTGTATCACCTGAGCGATCGCCCCCGTCGCGTGGCGGAGGGGCTCGCGCGGGCGGAGCTCGACGCGCACGCGGACCGCCCCGTGCGCGGCTTCTCGGGCGGCATGAAACGGCGGCTCGAGATCGCGCGCGGCCTCCTGCATCGCCCGCGCGTCCTCTTCCTCGACGAGCCCACGTTGGGTCTCGACCCCAAGGCGCGCGCCGCGGTCTGGTCGCAGCTCCGCGAGATCCGCCGCCAGGACGCCGCGACCCTCCTGCTGACCACGCACTCCATGGAAGAGGCCGACGCGCTCTGCGAGCGGGTCGCGATCCTGGACCGCGGCCGCGTGGTGGCCGAGGGCGCTCCCGAAGCGCTCAAGTCGGCGCTCGGGGGCGACCTCCTGGTGGTCGCGCTCGAGAGGGCGGGAGATCTTTGCGCGCTGCTGGCGCCCCTCGAGGGCGTGCGCGAGGTGGCCCTCGCCGAGCCCTCGGCCGGCGCGGGCGCCGAGCTCCGCGTCACCGTCGCCGACGGGCCGCGACGCCTCGCCGGGATCCTCGAACGGCTGCGCCCGTTCGGGATCCTCGAGGTGCGCCTGCACCGCCCGACCCTGGAGCACGTGTTCCTGCACCACACCGGGCACGCGTTCGAGCCCGAGCCCTCCGAGGGGGAGGGGGCGGTGCCGTGACCGTGCTCGCCGACACGCTCACGCTCCTGCGCCGCGAGCTCCTGCGCTACCGACGCGACCGGGCCTACTGGGTGGGTCAGCTCGCCTTCCCCCTGCTCGTGATCGCCTTCATCGGCTTCGGGCTGAACGGCGTGGTCTCTCTCCCGACGGGCGCGAGGTACGTGTCGCACGTGGCGTCGGGGATCCTCTCCCTCGTAATTGGCTCGGGCGCGGTGGGGGGCGGCTTCACGCTGATCCAGGACCGCGAATCGGGCTTCCTGCGCGCGCTCCTCGTGGCGCCCGTCTCGCGCACGAGCCTCGTGCTCGGGAAGATCGCGGCGCGCGTGGTGAGCTCGGCGCTCCTGGTGGGGGTGCTCGTGGCCGCGCTCGCGACGTTCACGCCGCTGGGTCTGCCGCACCCGGGCGCGGC
>DASRUS010000035.1:0-11512 GCA_035687825.1 Myxococcota bacterium
CGGCGTCCCGGAGAGCGTGGTCGTGATCGACACGAGCAACTACTACCCAGAGCTCCGCGACGGACGCATCGAGGCGATCGAGGCCGGCATGCTCGAGAGCAACTGGGTCGCCGAACGGATCGGGCGCCCCGTCGTGAAGGCGTTCAACAACATCGTCGCGAAGAGCCTCCTCGAGAAGCGCGCTCCGCGCGGCGCGCGAGGGCGCATCGCGCTCTCGGCTGCCGGCGATCGACTGGAGGCGAGGGCCGTCGCGCTCCGCCTCTTCGACGAGCTGGGCTTCGACGCCGTCGACGCCGGCGCGCTCGACGAATCCTGGAGGCAGCAGCCGGGCACGCCAGCGTACTGCCGCGATCTCGACGCGGCCTCGCTGGAGCGAGCGCTCGCCGAAGCCGATCGCAGCCGCGTGGCGCGGTATCGGCGCGAGCGCGAGGAGCACGTGAGGAAGGAGCTCGGCCTCTGAATCTGACGGGCGCGTGTCGCGCGCGTTCAGGCCGCATGAGCCCGGCCCCTCACCGCGCTGGAGGCACAACATGTCGAATACGATCGCTTCCCTCGCCCAGTACCACCTTCTCGGCCGCACCGGCCTGCGGGTGAGCCCGCTGGCGCTCGGCACCATGACCTTCGGCACCGAGTGGGGCTGGGGCAGCCCCGGCGAGACGGCCCACCGCATCCTCGGCACCACGGTGCGCGCCGAACCGCCATGGTTCCGCGCCCAGGAGTGACAATGCCATGACGACCATCGGATTCATCGGGGCAGGGCACATCGGCAGTCAGCTGGCGCGGCTCTCCGTCGCCAATGGCTACGACGTCGTGGTCAGCAACTCGCGCGGGCCCGAGACGCTCTCGGCGCTCGTCGAGGAGCTCGGCCCGCGCGCTCGCGCGGGGACGTCCCTCGACGCCGCGCGCGCCGGCGACGTCGTCGTGGTGTCGGTTCCGCTCAAGAACTACCGCGCGGGTCCGGTCGAGCCGTTGGCCGGGAAGATCGTCATCGACACCAACAACTATTACCCGCAGCGCGACGGTCACATTCGCGAGCTCGACGACGAGACGACCACCACCGCCGAGCTCCTGCAAGCGCACCTTCCTACCTCGAAGGTCGTCAAGGCGTTCAACCACATCTATGCAGCCGAGCTCACGACGCATGGCCAACCGCCCGGGACCAAGAACCGGCGGGCGCTCGTCATCGCCGGCGACGATCCGGCGGCCAAGACCACGGTGAGCCGGCTCATCGACCAGTTCGGCTTCGACACCGTCGACGCAGGCCCACTCAGGGAGGGGTGGCGCATCCAGCGCGACACCCCCGGCTACGGGCCGCGGCGCACGGCAGAGGAGCTCCGGCGCGATCTCGCCGCGGCGAGACGTTACGCACAGACGTGAGGCTGCGCGTCTTGCGAGACCCTCGCCACGCGCCAGGTCGCATCGTGCACTACATCCCGCGGAGATGCCTGCAGAAGTGAATACCCGTGTGGCCCTCGCCGAGGGCTGCCGTCGGTTCGAGGCCGGCCGCTTCTTCGACGCCCACGAGATCTGGGAGGACGCCTGGCGCGCGGAGACGGGTTCGCGGCGGCTCGCGATGCAGGGCCTCATCCAGATCGCCGCCGGCTTCCACAAGGGGCTCGTGCAGGGCCGGCCGGCAGGGATGGTGCGCCTGCTCGCTGCCGGGCTCGGAAAGCTCGAGGCGAGCGGCGGGATCGGCGGCCTCGACCTCGCCGCGTTCCGCGCGGAGGTGACGCGCTGGGGCGACGCGGCGCGCGCGTGGGCGAGGGGCGGCGAGCGGCCGCAGCTACCGCTCCCGCGGCTCGCGTGCCGGTGAGTCCACGAACAGCATGGGACGCGAGCGGCTGATAGGGTTCTCCGGTGGACCGCCACCACCCAAAGGCCCTCGCGCCCATCGACCCGCTGGCCGTCCCGCTCCCACACGGGACGGAGGTGACGACCCGCGTCGAGCGGCTCGCCGGCGATCGCCGCATTCCCCAGGGCGTCGTCGGCCGGGTGGTCGCGATCCGAGACGATGGCCTGGACGTCCTCGTCACCGGCGTCGGCGTCCTCCGCTACGCGCGCGATGAGCTCCTGCCGCGTCATCCGGGGCAGGTCCGCTTCGCCGAGCAGCGCGCCGCCGACTGGGACGCCCTCCGCCCATGCGTCGTCCTGGAGGCGACGGTCGGCTCCCGCGCGTGGGGCCTCGCCGAGGACGGATCGGACACCGACCTGCGCGGCGTCTTCGCGCTGCCCTTCCCGTGGACGGTGGGGCTCGTCGAGCCGCCGCACACGCTCACGAGCGCGGCAGCGTCACCTACTGGGAGCACCGGAAGGCCATCCAGCAGGCCGTGCGGGCCGACCCGAACACGCTCGAGCTCCTCTTCGTCGAGACGGTGCGTGCCACCGACCCCATCGGCGAGTGGCTCCTCGAGGCGCGCGACGCCTTCGTCTCCGCCGACCTCTTCGGAACCTTCGGCCGGTACGCGGTGAGCCAGATCGGGAAGCTCTCCCGCTCGGCGCGCCTCGCCGAGCACCGCGGTCTCGTCCTCGACTGGCTCGAGGAGGACCCACCGCCGGATCTCGACTCCATCGCCGCCCGGCTCGCCGCCATCTCGCCTCGCCCGGCCGCCACGCCGGCGGAAGGCCTCCTCGCGAGCAAGGAGTACGTGAAGCAGCTCTATCGCTCGCTCTTCGACCAGGGCCTCCTCGACGCGAACGATTTCGCGGCGCTCGTCCGCTACGCCCGCGGCGGCGGAAAGCAGCCCGAGCCCGCGCGCGAGCTGCGACCCAAGAACGCCTACAACCTGCTCCGGCTCATCCACGTCGCCACGGGCTGGCTGCGGACCGGCCGGCCCGAGCTCGAGATGCGGGGCGCCGTCCGGGGTTCCGAGCCGACCTGCTGGTCGATGACCTGGTCATCGTGGAGCTGAAGTCGGTCGAGAACGTACTGCCGGTCCACAAGCAGCAGGTTCTCACGTACGTCCGGCTGGCGGGCAAGCGGCTGGGGCTGCTCGTCAACTTCGGGACGCACCGGATCAAGGACGGGATCACGCGGCTCGTGCACGGGCTGCCGGACTGAACATCCCCTTTGCGGCTTTGCGCCTTTGCGCGAGAAAGCGCGCCTTGCACGGGGTGACCAAGCCGGAGGCTCCGGGCAGCCGCATGTCGGCTCGGGGACTCGTTCCCCAAGGCGGCGTGGGCGCGTACCGCTCAATTTGATCTCGCGCCCGACGTCTCGGGGCGAACAGCCCCGCACGCCGGCGCGAGCGCCCCCTCGTACATCGCCTCGTAGCTCCGCCGCATCGCCTCCACGCCGAGCTCGCGCGCGACGCGCGCCCGCCCAGCCTCCCCCATGCGCCGCGCCAGGCCCGGGCTCAGCAGGAGCTGCCGCACGCGGGCCGCGACCTCGCCGGGCGCGCCGGCGGCGACCAGGAACCCGCTCTCTCCGTCACGCACCAGCTCGGGCGTCCCGCCCACCGCGGTGGCCACCACCGGCCTGCGCGCGGCCATGGCCTCGAGCAGCGCGTTCGACAGTCCCTCGGCGTGGCTCGCCGAGACCGCGACGGTGGCGCGGGCGAGGAGCGCCGGCACATCCCGGCGATACCCGAGGAACCGGCAGCGGGCGCCGAGCCCCATGTCGCGCGCCATCGCCTCCAGTGACGCGCGCCGCTGGCCGTCTCCCACGAGCAGGAGCTCCGCGCCAGGGACCATCCGGACCACCTCCTGCATCGCCCGCAGCAGGTCATCCTGTCCCTTCACCGGATGATGCATGTTGGCGACCTGGATCACGGTCGGGCCAGTGGGCCAGGGGTCGAGGCCGGCGGGGCGCGGCGCAGCCTCGGCGTCGAAGCGCTCGAGGTCGATCCCGTTCCGGACGAGCGCGATGCGATCACGCGCCACCCCCTCGGCCTGGCAGCGATCTCCGATGCAGCACGCGTTCACGAGCACGCGGGTCGCCGCCCGCGACACCGCGGCCAGCGCCTCTTGCTGAGCGGGGCGGAGCGCGTGGCCGAGGTCGACGCGGGTGACGACGCTCGGCACCCCGGCCGCCCGCGCCGCGGCGACCCCGATGAGGTCGGTGTAGAAATCGCTGGCGTGGACGAGCGCGATGCCCTCGGCCCGGATGCGCAGCGCCAGCCGGAGCACCCGCCAGAGCGTCCGCACGGCCAGGAGCTTCTCGATCCCGAGGCTCTCGGGGTGAATCCCGAGCCGCGCCAGGTCATCCAGGTGCTCGCCCTCGCGCCGCAGACACGCGACGACCGGCTCCCACCGGTCCCGATCGATCGTCGCCAGGTGGAGCACCGTCTGGCGCTCCTGGCCGCCAAGGAGGAAGCGGTTCTGCAGGACGAGGATGCGCGTCCTCTGGCCAGAGCCCGTCGCCACGCCGCAGCCGGTGCCTCGTGGCCGAGGGCGTGGCTCGCCGCGCAGCCCGGTCATGCGCCTTCGCGCGGACCATCGCCCGCGTCCTCGGCGAGGCGCCGGCGCAGCGAGGCCATGGCGGCGGCCGCCGCGGCCGCGGCGAAGGCCGCGTAGAGGTTGAACGCGCGCGCATAGCCGTTCACGAGCTCGCACACGATGTAGCCGGTGAGCCCGGCGAAGAGAGCGCGCGCGTCGACGCCGGCCACGGGATCGCGGCCCGCCTTCCACAGGCGCGCGAGGAGCCACGCGCAGTAGGCAGCGAACAGGAGGAGCGCGATCACCCCGAGCTCGCCCAGCGTCTCCATGAAGATGTTGTGGGCGATTAGGCGCCTCCCCTGCGCCGAGAGCGGGGCGAAGCGATCCCAGGCATCGATGAAGCCGCCGGCGCCCACCCCCGTGAACGGCCGCTCCTCGAAGATCACCATGAGCATGCGCCAGGCCCGCTCGCGGCCCGAGAAGGACGGGTCGTCCTCGTAGGCGGCGATGCTCTCGGAGCGGGCCCAGAAGCTCCTCGGGGCGAGCGCCACGAGCGTGACCGCGCCCACGAGCGCGAGGAGCAGCGCGCGCCCCCGGCGGCGGCTTCGCAGGAGCATCAGGGCCAGCGCGGCGGCGAGCGCCACCGCGCCCGAGCGGGAATGGGTGAGGACGACGGCCGCGACACCGGCCACCGCGGCGAACAGGAGCAGCGCCCGCGTCAGGCGGCGCCTCGCCTCCCCTGCGAGCGCGAGCGCGGCCGGGATCATGAGCACGAGCCCCATGGCCAGCCGGTTCGGGTCGGCGTAGTTGCCGCGCCAGGCGGTGCGGTAGCCCTCCACCAGGTCCTCGCCCCGCACCCACCGATCGATCCCACCCAGCGACGGGGCGAGCGTGGCGAGCGCCCCCACCAGGAGGAAGGCGCGCAGGCGCGACGGGGTATCGAGCGCGTTCACGAGCGCCACGTAGAGCACGAGCAGCTTGGCCACATCCACGACCGCGTCCCCGGTGCGCGAGGGCGAGATCGTCCAGGCGAAGGAGAGCGGGAAGACGGCGGCGTAGGCGAGGAG
The DNA here is from genome assembly GCA_035687825.1 of Myxococcota bacterium. Taxonomy (GTDB): domain Bacteria; phylum Myxococcota_A; class UBA9160; order UBA9160; family DASRUS01; genus DASRUS01. The sequence goes on from DASRUS010000035.1 coordinate 5,442, forward strand.
CACGGCCGCCGGCGCGCCGCCCAGCTTGAGACGTTCACCTGACGTGATTCGGCGCATGAGGACGGCGAACGCGCACAGACCCGACGTGACGACCCCGAGCCGCGCCTTCTCGAAGACGGGCCAGTAGAACGCCGGGCTCGCGTAGAGGTTGGCCACGAACGCCAGCGCCGCCGCGAAGGCGAGCTGGCCGAAACGATCGGCCGCCTGCGCGAGTCCGGCCCCCCGCTCGGCGAGCGGCGCCCGCGTGAATCCGATCCGCAGTTCACCCTGCATCCCGGCCTCCTCCGCTCCCTGCCGTCAAGCGGTGCGGTGCCCCTCGAGGAGCGCCGCGACGTGGGCGCGGATCTCCTCCAGCCGCGCCTCCCACCCCTCGCTCCGGACGAGCTCGGACCGCGCCCTCTGCGGCCCGCCCTGCGCCAGCGCGCGCCCCACCTCGGCCACGAACTCGGCGCGGGTACGGGCGACGATGCAGCCCGGCACCGCCCGCAGCTCGGGCAGGTCGGTGCAGACGTTGGGGAGGCCGGCCGCGACGTACTCCCGCGCCTTGAGCGGGCTCGCGTGGAGCGCCAGCTCGTTCACGCGGAAGGGCGTGATGGCAGCAGCGAAGCCCCGGCAGTAGCCGGGCAGCGACGAATACGGCCTGCGGCCAAGGACGTGGACGTTGCGCACCCCGGCGACGGGCTCGAGCGAGCTGACGGCGTCGCCGATCAGGGCCACGGACGCGCGCGGGTGCGCGAGCGCCACCTCCCGCACCAGCTCGAGGTCGATCCAGTCGGCGAGGAGGCCGAAGAACCCGATCACCGGGCGCGGCAGCCGGGCGAGGTCCTCGGGGACGGGGGTCGCCGGATCGAGCGCGCGCGCGAAGTGCGCGTGGTCGACGCCGTGCCGGACGAGGACGACGCGTGGGTGCAGGGGCGACTTGGCCGCGAGCAGCCGTTCGCTGCTCGCCACCACCAGGTCGGCGCGGGCGAGCAGCGCCCGCTCGAGCTGGGGCACGTGCGCGCTCGCGTCGCTGAAGGCGGCGAACTCGTCGACCACGTGGTAGACGACCAGCTCCTCCCCCAGCGCGCCCGCGGCCGCCACGGCGCTCGGCAGGAAGGCCCAGGTGATGGGGCGCCGCATGCCCAGGCTCCGCATCGCCCGCCTGATCTGGCACCGGACCAGGGCCTGGTTCACGACCCGGATCGACCCGCTGGAGTACGCCGGCACGTAGAGTGGAGCGAGCACATGGAGGTTCGGCTCCACCTCCCGGAGACCGCGCGCCGCCAGGCAGAGCTTCCTCAGGGCGCGCCGCGCGTCTCGCGTCGTGGCGCGCGGCGGCCGGTTGCCGAGCGAGTTCACCCACAAGATCCGGTTCTCGCGGGCGAGGAGGCGCATGAGGTGCGTCTTCGACAGAGGATCGCCCCCCCAGTCGTTGGAGAAGCACACGACGTCGCGGCCGGAGAGTGCTCTCATCGCGTGGTCACGGAGGGCAAGGAGCGCCGCGGGCGGCTCTCGCGGGATCGCTCGGGATGGGGCGTCGCTCGAGGGCCCGGTACAGATCGAGCAACCGCTCGAGCGCGCCACCGGTGGGGAGCGCGGATCCTTCTCCATGCGTCGACGACAGCCGCGCGGCGGCCAGCATCTGGCGCACCAGGTCCTCGCCGTCCCCCGCCCGGAACACGAGGCAACCGGGCGGGCGGTGCCCGGCGTCGCTCGCCACCACCGTCCGGCGCAGCGCGAGCGCCTCGCGGACGGACAGCGCGTCTCCGTCGGCGTGCGTCGGCCTGACGAACACGTCGCAGGACGCGATCACCGCGAGCGCGTCCTGGTGGTCGATCTCGCCCAGCGTGACGACGCCCTCGCATGTGCCCAGGGCCGCGCTGGGGCCTCGCTCCGAGCCGCGGCCGAACACCACCAGGCCCGCCAGCGGCTCGCGGGCCCGCGCCGCGCGGAAGGCGGCGGCGAGCAGATCCTCGCCGTAGTGCAGCCCCGGCGCGACGACGGCGCAGAAGAGCGGCGCCCACGCGGCGCGCGCGGCGGCGAGCCGTGGCGGCGGCGCCCCCGGTGCGAGCGACACGCCGAGGAACGCCGGGATCACCGAGAGCCGCTCCGAGCGCACGCCGCACCTCTCCAGAGCGCCGGCGATCTCGCGGCTCACCGCCACGATCCGGCCGAAGCCGGCGCAGGCGGCCCGCGCCGCGCGACGGCGCCGTGAGCCCGCTTCCAGCCACGCGGGGCAGAGCCCGGAGTGAACCGTGAGCACGGGCCTGGGCACGCCCGGCAGGCGCGCGCGCGAGGCGGCCATCGCCACCATCCAGCTCTTCGCGCTGGCCCCGCTCGTGTGCGCGTGAACGAGCCGCCGCTCCGCGACCGCGCCAGCCAGCGCGGCCGCGTACCGGATCGCCCCCCGCGCCCTGACCAGGCCCACGCCGCGGTGATCGCCCCGGCCGGTGTCGAGGACGCGGACGTCGACGCCGCGCTCCCGCAGCGCGTGGGCCAGGCCCACCAGGTGAACGGAGACGCCGCCGTAGGGCGGAGGCCAGTCGCCGACCAGCGCGATCCGCGCAGCGCCCTCCTGCCGTGACCTCGCGACGTCCCCCTTCATCGCTCGCGCCGGCATCGCCATCCGTCCGGGCCCCGGGCGATTCACACCGCCGCCCTCTCCGCCTCGAGCTCGAGCGCGTCCGATGGCTCGGGCCGCTCTCCCCCCGCCGGCCGCTGCCAGCGCAGCGCCCCGAAGACGCCGTCGAGCTGGCAGGCGGCGAGCGCCGCGCTGTACCGCACCGGGCCGAGCGAGCTGTTCTCCCACATCGTCTTGCGCTTCAACGTGAGGAGGTCGCCGCCCCGCCGGTTCTCCAGATCTTCGGTCGTCACGGCCGAGGCGAACCCGCAGTCCTGCACCGCGCGCCGCGCGCTCGCGGTGTAGAAGCCGTTCGGGTAGGCGAAGTGCCGGGGTGGCGCGCCCAGGTGCGCGGCGACGTCCTCCCGGCAGCCGCGGATCTCCGCCATCATCCTGTCGCGCGACACGTTGCAGAGGGCGGCGTGGTGCACCGTGTGCCCACCCACGTCGACGCCGGCGGCCTGGAGCGCGCGCAGGTCGTCCCAGGTCATGAGGCGCGTCCCCTCGGGCAGGTCCCGCTCGCTCGTGCAGAGCCGCCGCTCGAGGCCCGCCGTCAGCTCCGAGAGGAGGCCGTGAGGCAGCCGCGTGATGAGCGCGTCGAGCGTCGATCCGGGCCCGGAGCCGGCGCAGGCGTCGAGCCGCGCCTGGAGGTGGGGCGCGAGGCCCGCGGCCGGCGGCAGGATGAGGCGGCGCCCGAGCTCGCGCAGCGCCGCGTAGAGGCGGTCGTGCAGGAGCCGGTGCTCCGTCCCGATGAAGCCCGTGGGGACATAGACGGTCGCCGGCGCGCGGAGGTCGCGCAGGATGGGGAGCGCCTCCGCGTGCACGTCGGCGTAGCCGTCGTCGAAGGTGAGCACCGCCACGTCGGGCGCGCGGTCGTCCGCCGGGGAGCGCGAAGGCGGCGCCGAGAGCCGACGGCACGCCTCGTCGAGCGACACGATCTCGCGCTCCCGGGCGAGCTGTCGGATCTGGCGACGGAGGCTCTCCGTCGAGACGAGCAGCGAGGGCAGCGCCTCGCCCGCGTCGCGCTCGAAGTCGCGCGTCGTGCGGTGGAAGGAGAGGATGAGCACCCGAGCTCCCCCGGCCGCCCGGCGCCCGGCGGAGCGCACGATCCAGCGCGCCCCGGCGGCGCACAGCGCCCCCGCGAGCGCCGCCTTGGCGGCGCGCCTCACGATCCACCTCGCGCTGTTGTCAGCCCTCTCGGCCATGTCACGTCCCGGCGGCTGCGCCTTCGGCGCATGCGCTCGCTACGCGAGCGGCCGCCGGCTTCGCCGTCATCGAAGTCGGGGGCTGTGCCCCCGACACCCCCACCGCGCCACCCCCACCCGCCGTGACCGGCTCGGGACCATCGTCCCGCCCCACCGGCGCTCGGCCGTGGCCTTCGCCGCCGAGCCACCCGTGGAGTACGGACGAGAGCCCGTTCGCGGTCACGCTCCGCCGCATTCGTCGTAGCGTGCTCCACATGCGCTGGGGCGCGATGGCGCGGGCCGCCTCGCGCGCCGCGCGGAACACCTCCTCCGCGGCGGCGCCCGCCGCGGAGCGGAGCCCGGGGGCTCGCAGCCTGAGCGCGCAGGTCTCCCTTCGATCCCCCGCCCAGTCGAGCTTGTGCGGCTCGCTGCCCCGCAGGAAGTCGTAGTCGGTGAGGCGGCGCGCGTAGGCGTCCTCGACGGTCCTGGCGAGGAGTACGAGGCCCGGGCTGCGCGCCGCCCAGGCGGGATCGAGGCCCGACTGATAGTAATAGAAGCGCCCGCCCACCTCGATCCCGTACACCGCGGCCACGGACCTCCCGCCGACGAGCAGGCGGTAGAGCCGCAGCCACCCGCGCTCCGCCAGGAGGGGAGCGACGTCGCGATGGAAGTCCTCGGTGAGCCCGCGCGGGATCCCGCCCGAGCCCCCCACCGGATCCCAGCGCAGGTGGTGGAGGCGGAGGAAGTCCTCCACTGCCTCCGGGACCGCCTCGGGTCTCTCCGCGACCTCGATCCGGAAGCCCGGCTGCCGCTCGAACCAGCGGCGGCGGCGCAGGCACGTCTCCCGCCGCCTCATCCCGGCCAGGTGCACCGCGAACGTGCCGCGCACCGCGAATCCAGGGCACGCGAAGCGAGGCTCCACCCCGCACTTCACTCCCCGGGGAATCAGCGCGGCGCGGAGCGCCGGGATGGTCGAGGTGCCGCAGGGGAGGTCCTCCAGATCGAGCACGTCCCACCGCCCGAGCGACGAGGCGATGACCTGCGCGAAGGCTGCGCGCACGGCCGGCCCGCAGCCCGGCCGGACCAGGGCGTCGAGGCCGTCCGCCCCGCCGATACCGCCCCCGAGCAACGTGAACCGCCGCGCGCCGCCCAGGGAGACCCGCGCGCACAGGGTGAGGAGCCCCACCAGCCGCCCCCCGTGGTCCCGCGCCTCCAGGATCCAGACGCCGCGGCGCCGGGCGAAGGTGCGCCACCACGTGTACTGCCACTCCCAGGAGAGGAACGGGTTCGGCGAGCCCGCCGCCTCGAACAGGTCGCTCCACTCTCCGCGCAGCGCCGCCAGGCGCTCCGGGTCGTCGCCCTCGACGGCGCGCACGGCTGCGAAATGGTTCTGCGCGGTGTTCATGACAGCGCCTCCTCGACCGCGGCCGCCACGTGGGCCATGTCCTCGGCGGTGAGGTCCTGGTGGATGGGCAGCTCCAGGACGCGCCGGCGCAGCCCATCCACCTCGGGGAAGGCCGCGCGGTCGCACGAGGGGTGACCCCGGCTCCAGAAGTCCACCGTCTCCACGCCGCGCGCCGCCAGCCGGGCGGCCACCGCCAGCTTGTCCTCGCAGACGAGGGGGTAGAAGAGCGGACAGGTCCCCCGCGGCAACGCCGCCTGCACCGGTGGGGCGAGCTCGCGCAGTCGGGCCAGGAGCAGCGCGAAGTTGCGGCGCCGCGCCTCGACGATCCGGTCGTAGTCGAGGTTCTCGAGGACGAGCCGCGACACGCGGCTCATGCCGACGTCGGCGCACTCCGAGTCGAAGTGATCGGTGCCGGTGGAGAGCGTCCGCAGCCCCGTCGCGCGGCGGACGGCGCGCATGCCGCACCGGAGGACCTCGCGCAGGGCCTCCCCCCCTGGGCCGAGCCGGAGCGCGGCGTGCGCGAGCAGGCCGCTCGCCGCGTGCGACAGCGTGCTCCCGAGCGGCGCGCCGCGCGCCGAGGCGGGCGCCTCGAACCGACCGTCGAGGACGAGCAGCCCGCCGTTCGGGACCGGGAGCGTCTTGTAGAGGCAGAAGACCGCCAGGTCGCCGCGAGCGCCGAGCGGCGCGTCGCAGTCCCTGGACAGGAGCGCGAGCGCGCAGTCCTCGATGACCGGCAGCCCGCGCCCTCGCGCGACGGCGAGGATGTCGTCCATGGGCTGCGGGAATCCGAGGTAGTGGATGACGTAGAGCGCGCGCGTGCGCGGTCCGATGCTGGCCTCGAGGTGCTCCACGTCGAGGCGCATCGCGCGGTCCACGCGCA
>DASRUS010000036.1:0-7342 GCA_035687825.1 Myxococcota bacterium
CGCGCGAGAGGCCGCTGGGGCCCGGCGCGGAAGTCACGCGCAGGCCGCCACGGGCCTCGGCAGGGCAACCCCGCAACGCGCTCCGCGAAAGTGACACCCAGGTCCGTTGGCGGCCGAGCCATGGAGCGCCGGGCCCCAGCGGCCTCTCGCCCGACGCAGGCCTCGCTGGCTAGAAGAGCTTCCCCTGCGGCCCCGACACCGCTCCCAGACCCAGGTGGTCGCGCGCCAGGCGGGTCGCGACTCGGCCGCGCGGCGTGCGGTCGAGGTAGCCCTCCTGGAGGAGGAAAGGCTCCACCAGATCCTCGATCGTCCCCTTGTCCTCGCCCAGCGCCGCAGCCAGCGTCTCGAGCCCCACCGGCCCCCCCGCGAACTTCTCGACGAGCGTGCGGAGCAGCGCGCGGTCCAGGCGGTCGAAGCCCGCCTCGTCCACGCCGAGGCGCGCGAGAGCGAAGCGCGTGCGCTCGAGGGAGATGGCCCCGTCGCGGCCGTCCTCCACCTCGGCGAAGTCGCGCACCCGGCGCAGCAGCCGCAGCGCGATGCGCGGCGTCCCGCGCGAGCGCCGCGCGATCTCGAAGGCGGCGTCCGGATCCACGCGCAGGGCGAGCAGGCGCGCCGCGCGCTCGAGGATCGCGACGAGATGCTCCGGCGGGTAGTACTCGAGGCGCGCCACCCAGCCGAAGCGATCGCGCAGCGGGGCGGAGAGGAGGCCCGCGCGCGTGGTGGCCCCCACCAGCGTGAAGCGCGGCAGGTCGAGGCGCACCGAGCGCGCGCTCGGCCCCTGCCCGATCAGGAGGTCGAGCTGGAAGTCCTCCATGGCGGGGTAGAGGATCTCCTCCACCGTCACGGGGAGCCGGTGGATCTCGTCGATGAAGAGCACGTCGCCCTTCTCGAGGTTCGAGAGCAGGGCGGCGAGGTCGCCCGCGCGCTCGAGCACCGGGCCGCTCGTGGCGCGGAAGCCCGCCCCCATCTCGCGCGCCACGATGTGCGCGAGCGCCGTCTTGCCGAGCCCCGGCGGGCCATGGAAGAGCAGGTGGTCCACGCACTCGCCGCGCTCGCGCGCCGCGCGCAGGAAGACCGACAGGTTGTCGCGCACGTGGTCCTGGCCCACGAACTCGGCGAGCGCGCTCGGGCGCAGCCGCTCCTCGAGGCCGCGCTCCTCGGGCAGCGCCTCGCCCGAGAGCCCCCGGCTGACGGGCTCGAGCTCGCTCATCGCGAGAGCCCCCGCAGCGCCGACCGGATCAGCCCTTCCACCGGCGCCCCCGCGCCGAGGTCGTCGAGCGCCTGGCGCGCCGCGCGCTCGGCCTGCGGCTTCGGCACCCCGAGGTTCCCGAGCGCCGAGAGCACCTGCTCCACGAGCGCGTCCTCGGCGCTCGCGGGTCGCGCCGCGCGAGTCCCCTCCCCCTCCCGGGCCGCGACCCGGGTGGCGAGCTCCGAGGCGCGCTCGCGAAGCTCCACCACGATGCGCTCGGCCATGCGCCGCCCGATCCCGGGGACGCCCTGGAGCACGGCCACGTCGCCGTCCTGGATCGCCCGCACCAGCTCCTCCGCCTCGATGCCCGAGAGCGCGGTCAGCGCGAGCTTGGGCCCCACGCGGTTCGCGTGGAGCAGGAGCTCGAAGGCCTCGCGCTCCAGCGCCCGGGCGAAGCCGTAGAGCAGCAGCGCGTCCTCGCGCACGTGCGTGTGGACGCGCAGGGCCACCAGCTTCCCTTCGTCGGGCAGCGCCGCGAAGGTGGAGAGCGGGATCGCGAGCTCGTAGCCCACGCCGCCCACGTCCACCACGACCTGCGTCGGGCGCTTCTCGCGCAGCACGCCCTCGAGCCGCCCGATCATCGGGCGCGCCTCACGCGAAGCGCCGGCGCCCGCCGCACGCGCCGGCGCCGCGCCGGGAAGGCGCCGAGCGCGACGAGCGTGCGCGCGTGCGCGTGGCAGATGGCCGCGGCGAGGGCGTCGGCGGCGTCGAAGGCCGGCTCGCTCTCGAGGCCGAGCAGGCGGCGCACCATGGCCTGCACCTGCTGCTTGTGCGCGCCCCCGTGACCCACCACCGCCTGCTTGATCTCGCGCGCCGCGTACTCGGCCACGGGGAGCCCCGCGCCCGCGGCGGACGCGAGCGCCACGCCGCGCGCGTGACCCAGGACCAGCGCCGAGCGCGCGCTCACCGAGACGAAGACGCGCTCGACGCTCACCGCGTCCGGGGCGAAGCTCGCGATCACCGCGGCGAGGTCGCGGTGGAGCGCGGCCAGCCGCACGGCGAGGGGGTCGCCGCGCCGCAGGCGCAGCGTGCCGTGGGCCACGTGGTGGAGCCGCCCGTCGCGGCGCTCCACGACGCCGTAGCCGGTCACCGCCGAACCCGGATCGATGCCGAGAATGCGCACCCGTCCCCCGCTCTCCTGGGTTCACCGCTCGAGATGCCTCGGCTGCCGGCGGGGGGGAGGACGCCGGGAGCGCTCACGCGCGCTTCGCCATCTCCTCCTCGGAGATGTCGAAGTTCGAGTAGAAATGCTGCACGTCGTCGAGGTCCTCGAGGGCCTCGGCGAGGTTCAGCATCGTGTCCGCTTCCTTGCCCTTCAGCGCCACCGTCGTGGACGGCTGCATCGTCACCTCGGCGCTCGCCGTGGCGAAGCCCCGCGCCGCGAGCGCCTCGCGCACCGCTTCGAAGTCCGCGGGGCGGGTCACCACCAGGAGCTCCTCCACCCCCTCCACCACGTCCTCCGCGCCGGCTTCGAGGGCGGCTTCCAGGAGCGAGTCCACCACGAGGCCGCCGCGCTCGAACGCGAGCGAGCCCTTCTTCTCGAACAGGTACGCCACGCAGCCGCTCGCGCCGAGGTTCCCGCCGAACCGCGTCAGCACGTGGCGCACGTCGCCCGCGGTGCGGTTGCGGTTGTCGGTCAGCGCCTCGATCAGGATCGCCGCCCCGCCCGGCCCGTAGCCCTCGTAGACCACCTCCTGGTAGGTCTCGCCCTCGGTGGCGCCGATGCCCTTCTTGATGGCGCGTTCGATGTTGTCCTTGGGCATGTTGGCGGCGCGCGCCTTCTCGATCACGAGGCGGAGCCGGGGGTTGCCGCCAGCATCAGGGCCGCCGAGGCGCGCCGCGGTCGCGATCTCACGGATCAGCTTCGTGAAGACCTTGCCGCGCCGGGCGTCGGCGGCGCCCTTCTTGCGCTTGATCGTCGCCCACTTGGAGTGACCGGACATGCCCCGCTCTCGCCCGTCGGGTGGGTAGCACGCGAGCGACCCGCCGGTCAACGCGAGAGGGGCGGCCGTGGCCCGCGAGCGCCGGGCGAGCGTTCAGGAACGCCCCGCGCCTGCCGATACGAAGGGCGCCCTGCGGGGCCCCGGGATCGCACGACGCGCCCGGGGGTTCGGCCCGCCGCCTGCGGAGGGAAGCATGGCCGAGATCGCCATCGGCATCGACCTCGGAACCAGCACCTCGTGCGTCGCCCTCTCGCGCCAGCGCAAGGTCGAGGTCCTGCTCAACTCTTTTGGCGAGGCCGTCTCGGCGAGCGTCGTCGCCTTCCACGCGGACGGGACGGTCGTGGTGGGCAACGCCGCCAAGGCGAACATCATCCACGAGCCCCGGCACACGGTGCACTCGGCCAAGCGTCTGATCGGCCGCTACTTCTTCTCGGAGGAGCTGCGCAAGGCGCAGGCCGTCTGCTCCTACGAGATCGTCGAGGGGCCGAACCACAGCGTGCGCATCAAGGTCCGCGAGGAGCAGTTCTCGCTCCCCGAGATCTCGGCCATGGTGCTCAAGGAGATGAAGTCCATCGCCGAGGCGAACCTCGGCGAGCCGGTCAGCAAGGCCGTGATCACGGTCCCCGCGTACTTCAACGACAACCAGCGCCAGGCCACGCGCGACGCCGGACGCATCGCGGGCCTCGAAGTGCTGCGGCTGCTCAACGAGCCCACCGCCGCCGCGCTCTCCTACGGCTTCGGGCGCAGCGTGAACCAGAAGGTGGCCGTGTACGACCTCGGCGGCGGCACCTTCGACATCTCGATCCTCGAGATCGGCCAGGACGTGTACGAGGTCCTCGCGACCTGCGGCGACACGTTCCTCGGCGGCGAGGACTTCGACGACCGGCTGATCGACCTCCTGGCGGAGGAGTTCCTCGCGCAGGAGGGGGTGAACCCGCGCAAGGACCCCTACGCCCTCGAGAAGCTCAAGGTGGCCGCGGAGTCCGCCAAGAAGGCCCTCTCGATGGACGACGAGGTGGAGATCCGCATCCCGGACGTGATCACCGGCAGCGACGGCCGGCCGCGCGCCATCGTGCGCCGGCTCGACTGCGCCGAGTACACCGCGCTCGTCGCCGACCTCGTGCAGCGCACCTTCAAGGTGTGCGACGAGGCGCTCCAGCAGGCGGGCCTGCTCGCGGGCCAGCTCGACGGCGTGATCCTGGTGGGCGGGCCCACGCGGCTCCCGCTGATCCGCCGCGCCGTGGCGGAGTACTTCGGGCAGACGCCGAAGGTGGACGTCGATCCCGACCAGGCGGTGGCGATGGGGGCCGCCATCCACGCGGCAACGCTGGTGGGCTCGACGGAGGGGAGCGTGCTCCTCGACGTGACGCCGCTCTCGCTGCGCATCGGGGTGGCGGGCGGGCTCGCCGAGACGGTGATCGAGCGCAACACGCCCGTCCCCATCGAGCAGACGCGCGTCTTCACCACCTTCGAGGACTTCCAGGAGGCGGTGCGCATCCGCATCTACCAGGGCGAGTCGCGCAGCGCGGATCAGAACGAGCTCCTCGGCCAGTTCACGTTCTCCGGCTTCCGCCGCGCGGATCGTGGTCAGGTGCGGATCGAGGTCACGTTCGAGATCGATACCGACGGGATCGTGAACGTGACCGCGCGCGAGCCCGAGACGGGGCAGCAGGCCTCCACGCAGATTACGCTGTCCTCGGGCCTCTCCCCGGCGCAGCTCGACGCCATCATCGCCGAGGGCAAGGCGGATCGCGTGCGCAGCGAGGCGCCGGTTGCGCGCGCTCCCGCTGCCCCGGGCCCCGCCCGGGCGGCCGCGCGGCCCGGCGCGGCCGCGATGCCGGCGGCGCCCCCGAGCGCGTCCACGAGCGACGAGCTCGAGGTCCTCCCGGACGACGCCTTCGACCTCGAGGTGGACGAGGAGTTCGAGGTCGTGCCCGGGAACGCCCGGGTCGCCGCCCGCGAGCCCCTGGAGCCCGAAGCCCTCGACCTCATGCCCGAGGGCACGGACCTGCGCGACCTGCCGGGCCCCGGCGCGGCGCCGGGCGCGGGCGCGCCCGCGGCTCCGAGCGATGTGGACGACCTGTTCGGCGACATGGACGACCTCGCCGGCCCCCCGGACGACGACGCGAGCTAGGAGCGAGGCCGTGCCCGAGCTCTCGCCGCCGGAGATCAAGGCGCTCGCCAGCATCCTCGACGAGCTCGACTACTACGAGCTCCTCCACCTCGAGCGCGGCGCCCCCGCCTCGACCGTGAAGCACGCGTACCACGCCGCGTCCCGGCGGCTCCACCCGGACCGCTACCGCGCCCTGGACGGGACGAGCCGGGCCGCGCTCGTGCGCGTCGCCAAGCGCGTGACCGAGGCCTACTCGGTGCTGCGCCATGCGAAGCGCCGCCAGGTGTACGACGCGCGCCTCGCGGGGCCGGAGCGCCCGGTGCGCCTCCAGCTCGCCGAGGCCGAGTCCGCCGCGGAGAAGAAGGCCGTGGAGGAGCGCCTGGGCACGACGCCCAACGGGCGGCGCTTCTTCACGCTGGCCCATCAGGAGATCGACCGCGGCAACCTCGCGGCCGCCGCCCGGAACCTCCAGATGGCGCTCACCTACGAGCCCTCGAACGAGTTCTTCAAGCAGAAGCTCACAGAGGTGCGCCGGCACCTCCGGTAGCCCGCGCGAATTGACAGCCGGTCCGCGACCCTGGCATCCTCGCCCCGCTTGCGAGGAGACCCCCCATGCCCGAGGCCACCCCGGCCAGGAAGCCGCTGCCCGTCGTCTCGTTCCTCAAGATCCCCGAGCAGGGGGAGCCGTACCTCGAGGCGCAGCGCTGCCAGTCGTGCGGCGCGCTCTTCCTCGGCGTGCGCGCCGTCTGCTCGAAGTGCGGGGCGCGCGACCGCTTCGAGCCGAAGCGCCTGTCGAACCGGGGCTCACTCCACGTCTACTCCATCGTGCACCGCTCGTTCCCGGGCATCGAGACGCCCTACGTCTCCGCGGTGGTAGACCTCGAGGGCGGCGGCACGCTGAAGGGAAACCTGATCCACGTGGACCCGACCCCGGAGAAGGTGAAGATGGGGATGCCCGTCGAGGTGATCTACCGGGTCGCGCCGAACAAGGACAAGGAAGGCAACGAGTACCTGGCCTACTACTTCCAGCCGCGCACGCGCTGAGCGGGCGCGCAGGAGACGCAAACCCATGAGCGAGAACGTCTACGTCCTCGGCACCGGCATGATCAAGTTCGGTCGCTATCCCGAGAAGAGCGTCCCCCAGCTCGGCGCGGAGGCGGCGCTCCTGGCCCTCGACGATTGCGGGCTCAGCATCCACGACATGCAGGCGCTCTTCAGCGGGAACCTGCTCCAGGCGGGGGCGATGGTGGGGCAGCGCATCCTCCAGGAGATCGGGCAGACCGGCATCCCCGTCGTGAACTGCGCGAACGCCTGCGCCACGGGTGCGACCGCCTTCCGCGAGGGCTGGATGTCGATCAAGGCGGGCGTCTACGACTGCGTCCTCGTGGTGGGGAGCGAGCAGATGGGCAAGGCGGGGCTCCTCGGCGGCGGCGGGGGCGGCGGCCGCGGCATCCCGCGCGAGGGGCTGCTCGGCTCCGGGCTCATGCCCGCGGTGTTCGGCGAGGCCGGCATGGAGCACGCGAAGAAGTACGGCACCAGCTTCGAGCAGTTCGCGTCCGTCGCGGTCAAGAACCATCACCACTCGGTCCGCAATCCGAAGTCGATGTACCAGATCGAGACACCGCTGGAGCAGGTCATGAACGCCGAGATGATCTGCTACCCGAACACGAAGCTCATGTGCTCGGTGAACGTGGACGGCTCGGCGGCCGCGGTGCTCGTCTCCGAGCGCAAGGCGCGCCAGCTCGGCATGCAGCGCGCCGTCAAGGTCGCGGGCTCGGCGCTCACGAGCGACCCCTGGACCGAGCGCGACCTGGTCATGCCCGACGTGAACACCTGCACGCGGGCGGCCGCGAAGATCGCCTACGAGATGGCGGGCGTCGGTCCGGAGGACGTGGACCTGGTCGAGCTCCACGACTGCTTCGCCACCGCGGAGATCCTCCACTACGAGAACCTGGGTCTGTGCGGCGAAGGCGAGGCGGGCAAGCTCATCGACGAGAAGCAGACCTGGCACGGCGGCCGCATCCCGGTGAACGTGTC
>DASRUS010000037.1:0-6013 GCA_035687825.1 Myxococcota bacterium
CTTCCGCTCACCACCGCGTGCGCGAGCTCGCCCGTCGGCGGGTAGCCGAGCGCCGCGCGCTCGCGCAGCTCGGCGCGGTAGAACGTCTCGTAGTCGTGGTCCAGGACGGGACGGATCGCGTAGTGCTCCGGCAGGAACGTCTGCACGATCACGCGGCCCGGCATGGGTCCACGCCCCGCGCGGCCCGCCACCTGGGTCAGGATCTGGAAGGTGCGCTCCGCGGCGCGGAAGTCCGGGAAGTGCAGCGACTGGTCCGCGTTCAGCACGCCCACGAGCCGCACGCCGGGGAAGTCGTGTCCCTTCGCCACCATCTGCGTGCCCACCAGCACGTCGACGCGCCCCTCCGCGAGGTCGCGGAGCAGCGCCTCCGTGACCCCGCGTCCGCGCGCGGCGTCGCGGTCGAGGCGGGCCACGCGCGCCTCCGGGAGCTGGCGGCGCACCTCCTCCACCACGCGCTCGGTGCCCACGCCGAGGAGCGCCGTGTCCGGCGCGCCGCACTTCGAGCACGTCTCGGGAGGCGCGATGTGGTAGTCGCAATAGTGGCAACGCAGCAGCGACTGCGACGCGTGGTAGACGAGGGAGATGTCGCAGTGCTTGCAGCGCTCCACGTGCTGACACTCGAAGCACAGGATCTGCGTGGAGAAACCGCGGCGGTTCAGGAACAGGATCGTCTGCCCGCCGGCCTCGAGGGTCTGGCGCATGGCGCGCCGCAGGCTCGGCGAGAGCAGGAGCTTGCGACCGCGCGGCAGGAGCGCGCGCTCCTTCTCCAGGTCCACGAGCTCCACCGCGGGGAGCGGCCGCCCGCCGATGCGGCGCGGCAGCACGAGGCGCGCGATCTCGCCGCGCTCCGCGGCGAAGCGCGTCTCGAGCGAGGGGGTCGCGGAGCCGAGCACGACGGGCGCGCCGGCCGCTGCGGCGCGCCGGCCGGCGAGCTCGCGAGCGTGGTAACGGAAGCCCTCCTCGTTCTTGTACGCGGCGTCGTGCTCTTCGTCGATCACCACCAGGCCGAGGTCCGCCAGCGGTGCGAAGAGCGCGGAGCGCGCGCCCACGGCGATGGGCGTGGCGCCTTCGCGCAGGCGCTCCCACTGCGCGCGGCGCTCGCCCGGACGGAGCCCGCTGTGGAGCACCGCCACGCGATCGCCGAAGCGCGCGCGCAGCCGCGCCACGATCTGGTGCGTGAGCGTGATCTCGGGGACGAGCACGAGCGCCTGGCGCCCCGCGCCGAGCGTCTCGTCCACCGCGCGCAGGTACACCTCGGTCTTGCCGCTGCCCGTGACGCCGTGGAGCAGGAACCGATCGGGACGCCGCGCCCGGACCGACGCGGCGATGGCGCCGAGCGCCGCGTCCTGCTCGGGCGTGAGCGTGACGCGCGCGCCCTCTTCGCGCAGGACCTCGACGGGCTCGCCGGGCGCGCTCGCGCGCGCGCGTCGCGTGGATCCCGCCTCGCCCTCGGCTCGCGTCACGAGCCCGTCGCCTGCGAGGGTCGCGAGCAGGTCGCTCGCGCCCGCGAAGCGCCGGGCCAGGGTCCGGCTTCCGAGCGGCCGCTTCGCGATCGCGGCGAGGATCTCCCGGGCCGGGCCCCGCAGCGCACCGCTCCCGAGGGCGGCCTCGCCCCGGGGCGTGAGGGCGATCCGCGACCCGCGGCGCGGGCGCGAGCCGGGGGGCAGCGCGGCCGCGAGCGCGATCCCGATGGGACACAGGCAGCGCCACGCCTCCTCGCGTAGGATGCCGAGCCACGCCGCGGGCAGCACCGGTGCGGGGTCGAGGACCGACTCGAGGGGCCGCAGCCGGAGGGTGGGATCGGAGGGAGCCGCGAGCGCCTCCACGATCACGCCCACCAGGCGGCGCGACTCGAACGGGACGCGCGCGCGCCGACCCGGCTCGGCCTCGGCGGCGAGCGCGTCGGGAACGGCGTACTCGAAGAGGCGATCCACCGCGACCGGCAGGGCCACGCGCACGCAGCGCCTGGCGGGCGCCGCGAAGAGGTCCTGGAGCATGGGCGGAGTGTACCGGGGCGGCAGGCGGGCGCGGGTGAGCGTGCGCACACGCGGCGGTGGGCTCGAGCTGCGCGTGGACGGGACCTTCGCGTCGTTCCTGGTGCCCGGGCGCGCGACCACCGGGTCGGTGTGGGACGCCCTCGCGGCACCGCTCCTCCTGCTCCCGCCGCGCCGCCGGCGGCGCGTCCTCGTGCTCGGCCTGGGCGGCGGGAGCGCCGCGCGTCTCGTGCGCGCACTCGCGCCCGCCGCGCACGTCGTGGGCGTCGAGCTCGACGCCGAGGTCCTGCGCATGGCCAGCCGGCGACTCGGCCTCGACGCCCTCGGCCTCGAGGTGGTGCGCGCGGACGCGCGCGAGTTCCTCGCCGCCGAGCGCCGCCGCTTCGACGCGATCCTCGAGGACGTCTTCGTGGGTCGTGGCCGCCAGGTGCGGAAGCCCGACTGGCTCCCGGAGCCGGGCCTCGCCCTCGCCGCCCGCCGCCTCGCGCGGGGGGGGATCCTCGTGAGCAACGCCCTCGACGAGGCCGCCTCCGTCGAGCACGCGATGCGGCGCCTGTTCCCGGACCGCCTGCGCATCGAGATCGAGGGCTTCGACAACCGGATAGTGGTGGGAGGCGCGCCGGGTCTCTCGGGGCGCGCCCTGCGCGGCCGCGCGCGCGCCGAGCCCCTGCTCGCCCACGCGCTGCCGCGACTCTCGTTCCGCACGCTGTGACGGGAGGGCGGCCTACTCCTCTTCCAGGAACTGCAGCACCACCTGGTTCAGCTTCTCCGCCGCCTCGAGCAGGATCAGGTGGGCGCCGTAGGAGAACGTGACGAGGCGCGCGCCGGGGATCCCGTCGGCGAGCTCGCGCTGCAGGCGCGGCGGCGTGAGCTGGTCCTGGCGGCCGCCCAGGACGAGCGTCTCGTGCCGGATGAGCCGCAGGCGGTCGAGCGTGTCGTGGCCGAGGCACGCATCGCACTGGCGCACGAACAGGTCGCCGCTCACGGGCGCGCTGCCCCGGTCGAAGAACTCGACCATGGCCTCGATGATGTCGCGCTGCTCGAGCGTCTCGTCCTGGAGGGTCCAGAGCAGGCGCTCGCGGACGAAGACGGAGTTCGGCATGCCCGCGCGCGCCATCTCGCGCCACTTCTCCAGCAGGAAGCGGCGTTTGGCGTCGGGGCGCGCGTAGCTCCCCACCAGGACCAGCCGTCGCACCCGGGCCGGGTGGCGGAGCGCCAGCTCCTGCGCGGCCATGCCACCCAGGAACGCGCCGAGCACGTCGGCCCGCTCGATGCCGAGCGTGTCGAGCAGGCCCGCGGTGTCGTCCGCCAGGTCCGCGCTCGTGAAGGGCCCGCCGGGGTCCTCGCTCTCGCCCACGCCACGGTTCTCGAAGATCACGGTGCGCCGGCGCTTCGAGAGCTCGGGGACCTGGAGCGCGAGCCAGCCCCGGCAGGATCCCGCCATGCCCATCACGAGGACGAGCGGGATGGGCGAGGGATCGCCGTGGACCTCGTAGTAGACCTTGCGCCCGGCGACGCTCGCCAGCGGCATGACGCGAGGATAACCCAGTGCGCGTGGGGCCGGCGCCGCGGGGCGAGGGGGTCGGGGCTCATGGCTCGGCCGCCAACACCGCGGAGGAAGCGTCACAGCCTCGTCGACGCATGGCGCTCGACCTGCGTCGGCCCGTGGCGGCCTGCGCTCTACTTCGCCCCGACCCCCTCGCCCCGCGGCGCCGGGAGTCGGTTCGAGCTACCGCCCCAGCCGACGCAAATCGTTGAGCACGCCCTTCGCCACGGCCTTCAGCGTCTCGAAGACGCCGGTGCCCACGGTGGCGGAGGCCTCGAAGTCGGG
The DNA here is from genome assembly GCA_035687825.1 of Myxococcota bacterium. GTDB lineage: Bacteria > Myxococcota_A > UBA9160 > UBA9160 > DASRUS01 > DASRUS01. The sequence goes on from DASRUS010000037.1 coordinate 3,826, forward strand.
GACGCCCATGGGGTTCAGCAGGCGGCGCATCTCGTCCAGCGGTGCCGCGTTGGGCAGGTCGCGCTTGTTGTACTGCACCACGTAGGGGACCTTCGCGAGGTCGTAGCCCTGCTCCCCGAGGTTGATGCGCAGGTTGTCGAGGCTCTCCAGGTTCGCCTCCATGCGCTCGATCTGGCTGTCCGCCACCATCACCACGCCGTCCACACCCTTCAGGATCAGCTTGCGGCTCGCGTCGTAGAAGACCTGACCCGGAACGGTGTAGAGGTGGAAGCGCGTCTTGAAGCCCCGGATCTGACCCAGCGCCAGCGGCAGGAAGTCGAAGAAGAGCGTGCGCTCCGTCTCCGTGGCGAGCGAGATCATCTTCCCCTTCAGATCGGGGTTCGTCTTGCTGTAGATGTGCTGCAGGTTCGTCGTCTTCCCGCACAGGCCCGGGCCGTAGTAGACGATCTTGCAGTTGATCTCGCGCGAAGAGTAGTTGATGAACGACATGGCTCGTCAGTCGGAGAACAGGTTGTCGATGTCGTCGTCGGTGATCTCGGCGAAGGGGCTCGACGCGGGCGTGCGCTCGGCCTGCTCGCTCTTCTTCTGGATGTCCTCGAAGACCCGCGCGAGCTCGGACCCCGCCTTCTTGACGCGCAGCCGCACGAGGCCGAGCGAGCTGCGGTCGTCGAAGATCACGACCAGCACCATCCGCCGCGACACCAGCGTGATGTGCAGGTTGTCGCGCTGGCCCTGGTGGAAGTGCACGGGGAACTCGTCTTCCCCGATGATCTTGGCCAGGCCGTCCGTGGCGGCGACGCTGCCCGCGGTGAGCGAGGCGAGGCTCGTGGTGTCGAGGCCACGGATCTCGCCCGCCTCGGCCACGAGCTGCCCGTTCTTGTCCACCACGAAGACGCCCTTCGCGCTGGCGTCGCGGACGAGGCGCTGGATCACGGCGAGGACCCGCCGGTAATCCTCCTCGTACATCACGAGCTGGGTGTCGAGCATCGCCAAGCGGCTTCCCCCCGCCCGCCAGCGCGTCGCACTCTACCCCGGCGACGCGACACGCGCCAAGCCGGATCCACGCGCGACGGGGCACAGCTCCCGGGATCGGCCGCTCCCGCCCGGGGCTTTAGTCACTCGATCTCGCGGCGATTCGCCAGCGATCGCCCCACGGTCACGTGGTCGGCGTACTCGAGGTCGCCGCCCATGGGCATGCCGTAACCGATCCGCGTGACGCGCACGCCCGTGCTGCGCAGGCGATCGGCGATCCAGTGGGCGGTGGCCTCGCCCTCCGCGTTGGGGTTGGTCGCGAGGATCACCTCGCGCACGCCGCCCGAGCGCACGAGGCCCTCGAGGCGTCCCACGCGCAGATCCTCGGGGCCCACGCCGTCGATGGGGGAGAGCGCACCCCCGAGCACGAAGTAGCGACCGGTGTAGCTCCCGGCGCGCTCGATGGCGGCGCGGTCGGCGGGCTCCTCCACGACGCAGACGAGGCCGGCGTCGCGCCGCTCGTCGCGGCAGAGCACGCACGGGGAGGACGGCGTCAGATCGAAGCACTGCTCGCAGAGCACGATCTCCTTCTTCACGCGCAGGATCGCGTCCGCGAGCTCCTGGGCCAGCGACTCCGGGGCGGAGAGCAGGAAGAACGCGAGGCGGGTGGCGGACTTCTCGCCGACCCCCGGCAGCCGCCGCAGGCTCGCCACGAGGCGCTCGATGGGGGGGGAGGCGGGCACGGCGGGATGCTACCCCACCCGCTTTCCTCAGCCGTCCTCGCCGAGCGGGCGGATCTCGACGATCTCGCCGCCGAGCACCTCGAGCGCCGCGTTCACGCCGGGGTGATCGAGGGCGCGCTGCTTGCGCCGTCGCGCCGCGGCGTCGTCGGTCGCGCCGTTCGGGCGCGGGCGCCCGGGCGCGGCCTCGCCGGAGTCGGTCTCGAGCTCCACGCGCACGGGCTCCCCGAAGAAGCGCGCGCACACGGCCTCGAGATCGTGGCCGCGCGCGGCCAGGCGGCGCGCGGCGATCGCGGAGGCGAGGCGGATGCGCAGACGGCCCGGCTCGCGCGAGACCAGGCGGCCCCCCGTGAGCGCGGCGAAGAGCCCGCGATTCTCCTGCTGCGCGAAGGCGGCGAGCCGGTCGTAGACGACCTCGAGGGGCGCGTCGGGGGTGGCGACCGCCTCGGGCACCGGCGCGGATCCCACGGCGCCGG
>DASRUS010000038.1:0-5137 GCA_035687825.1 Myxococcota bacterium
CGCCGCGGCACGAGCTCGTCCACGAAGAGGCGGAGCCCCAGACCGGTGGGCACGCGGCCCGCGGAGGCGTGCGGCTTCGCGAGGAGACCGAGCTCCGCGAGCTCCGCCATGGTGCTCCGAATGCTGGCCGACGAGAGGGGCACGGGGAGCAGGTGCGAGAGGGTCGAGGACCCGACGGGGCTCGCCTCGCCCACGTAAGCCGAGACCACGGCGCGGAGCACCATCCCCTGGCGCTCGCTCAGGCCCGCACTTCCCTTCACGCCGGTCCGACCCGACTCGGGCAAACTCGAAAACCTCTTTGATTTCAGTAACTCGGAAGGGAGGAGCCGTCAACTCTTCAGGGGGCCGTCACGAACCGTTCGAAGACCGAATCCGAGACCAGCCGACCCCGGCGGGTGAGGCGGAGAGCGCCCTGCCCTGCCTCTTCGAGGAGGCCCGCGGCGGCGAGCTCGTCGATCTCCTTCGCGAAGAACGCGCGCGGGGATCCGCCGAATTCAGCCGCGAAGCCCCGCGCGTCGAGTCCGCGCACGGTGCGCAGCGCGAGGAAGACGGCCTCGCCCCGGGCGGTCGCTTCCGAGAGTACCTCGCGCGCAGCCGGGTCCGGCGCCTCGCCCCGGGCGACCCACGCCAAGTAGGCGTCGAGGTGCCGCGGGTTCGCGCGGCGCGCGCCGAAGGGCGCGACCGCGTCGGGCGGATCGCTGGACCACGCCCCCATTCCGATGCCGAGGACGGGGCGCCGCTCCCAGTAGCGGCGATTGTGGAGCGAGGCGCGCCCGGGCCGGGCGAAGCTCGAGATCTCGTAGCGCGCGAGACCCGCGGCCTCGAGCCTCTCCTCCACGAGCTCGAAGCAGCGCACGCTCGCGGCTTCGTCCGGCAGCGCGAGCTGACCGCGGCGCGCCGCGCGCTCGAAGGGGGTCGCCGCCTCGATCGTGAGCTCGTAGGCGGAGACGTGCTCGGGGGCGAAGGCGATCGCGTCGTCGAGGTCGCGCGCGAGCTGGGCTTCGTTGCCGCCCGGCGCGCCGAAGATCAGGTCGAGGGACACGTTCTCGAAGCCCGCGTCCCGCGCGGCGCGCAGGGCCGCGCGCCCCTCCTCGGCGCGGTGGGCGCGGCCGAGCCGCTTCAGCACCGCGTCGTCGAAGGACTGGACGCCGATCGAGAGGCGATTCACGCCGGCGTCGCGGAACCCGGGCAGGCGCTGGCGCTCCGTGGTCCCCGGGTTCATCTCGAGCGTGACCTCGACGGGTCCGCGCGCGGGGAAGGCGGCCTTCGCGGCGGCGACGAGGCGCGCGATCGATGCCGGCCGCAGGAGCGAGGGCGTCCCGCCGCCCAGGTAGAGGCTCGCGAGGACCCGGCGGTCCCACGCCGGCGCCCGCAGCGCGAGCTCGGCCAGGAGCGCCGCCACGTAGGCGTCCTCGCGCGCGGGCGCGAGCCGCCGCGCCGCCACCACGGCGAAGTCGCAGTACGGGCACACCCGCTCGCAGAACGGCACGTGCACGTACACCCCGACCGACCCGTCCTCCACGCCCTGAACTTAGGGGACGTTCCACCTTCTTCCGAACTTCGGGGACACTCCTCGCGAGGGATGCGAGGAGTGTCCCCGCAGTCTCGATCGAGTTGGAACGTCCCCGAAGTTCGGTATGCTGGCGCGCGGATTGGCCTCCGCTCCCATCCACGTCGAGATCCTCCCGAACGGGCTCACGCTCCTGGTGCGCGCCTCGTCGGCCGCGCCCGTGGCGGAGGTCCAGATCTGGGCGCTCGCGGGCTCCGCCGACGAACGCGAGGGTGAGGCCGGCCTCGCGCACTTCCACGAGCACATGCTCTTCAAGGGGACGCGCCGGCGCGGCGTGGGCGAGATCGCGGGCGAGGTGGAGGCCGCGGGCGGACGCATCAACGCGTACACGAGCCACGACGCCACCGTCTACCACGCGACCGTCCCCTCGGACCGCGTCCTCGGCGCCCTCGACGTGCTGACCGACGCGATCCGCTTCTCCAGCTTCGATCCCCAGGAGATCGCGCGCGAGGTGGAGGTGGTGCTGGAGGAGATCCGCCGCTCCGAGGACGACCCGCGCCACGTGCTCTCCGAGGCGCTCTTCGCCGAGGCCTGGCGCGTGCACCCCTACCGCGCCCCGGTGCTCGGCAGCGCGGAGAGCGTCGGGAGCTTCGACCGCGACCGCGTGGTGGCGTTCTTCGAGCGCTGGTACACGCCGAACCACCTCGCCGTGATCGTGGCCGGCGACGTGGACGCCCGCGAGATCTCCGCCGCGGTGCGCGACGCCTTCGCCGACGCCGTCCCCGGCGGCGCCGTGCGCGGCCGGCCGGCCGAGCCCGCGCAGCGCGAGCTCCGCAGCCGCGTCCTGCGCCGCCCCTTCGAGCGCGCGAGCCTCGACCTGGGCCTGAAGTCGGTCCCCCTCGCGCACCCCGACGCGCCGCGGCTCGACCTGCTCGCCTTCGTGCTCGGCCAGGGAGACAGCTCGCGCCTGACGCGCCGCCTCCAGGACGAGGAGGAGCTCGTCGAGCGCATCGACGGCTTCTCCTACACGCCGCTCGACCCCGGCCTGTTCGGCATCGACGCCGACTGCGATCCCGAGCGCGCCCTCGACGCGATCGCCGCCTGCGCCCGCGAGATCGAGCGGCTGCGCACCGAGCCCGTCCGCGCCGACGAGCTCGAGAAGGCGCGCACGAACTTCCTCGCGTCGCTCCACTTCGAGCGCGAGAGCGTCTCGGGTCAGGCGCGCAAGCTCGGGAGCTTCCTCGCCCTCGCCGGCGACCACCGGCGCGAGGAGAGCTACCTCGCCGCGATCCGCGCCGCGACGCCCGACGCGCTGCTGCGCGCGGCGCGCGAGCACCTCGCGCCGGACTCCCTCACCGTGGGCGTGCTCCTCCCGGAGCGCGACGCCCCGGCGATCGCAGGCGACGACGTCGCGCGCGCCGTGGCGCGCGGCGCCGAGACGACGCGGCGCGCCTTCACGGTGCCGCGCCCGCTGCCTCCCGCATCGGGCATCCACGCCTTCGAGCTGCCGGGCGGCGCGCGTCTGCACGTCCTGCCGCGCCGGGACATCCCGGTCGTGGCGGTGCGCGCGGTCCTGCGCGGGGGGCTCCTCGCCGAGGACGCGAAGAGCGCGGGGCTTTCGAGCTTCCTCACCTCCGTGTGGATGCGCGGGACGCGCACGCACTCCGCGGCCGACTTCGCGAGCCGGGTCGAATCCCTCGCCGCGGACATCGACGGCTTCTCGGGCCGCAGCTCCCTCGGCCTCGGGCTCGACTGTCTCACCGAGCGGCTCGATCCCGCCCTCGACCTCTTCGCCGAGGTGCTCCTCGAGCCGGCCTTCGCGGCGGACGAGATCGAGAAGGAGCGCCGCGAGACGCTGGCCTCGCTCGAGCGCCGCGAGGATCACCTCGGCGTGCGCGCCTTCGACCTCTTCGGCGAGGCGCTCTACGGCCCGCACCCGCATCGCTTCCCGGTGATCGGCACGCTCGAGTCGGTGCGCGGCTTCGACGCGGGAAGCGTCGAGGGCTTCCACAAGAGCCTCGTGCGCGCGCCGAACCTGGTCTTCGCCGTGACGGGGGACGCGGATCCCGAGCGCATCGCGTCGGCGCTCGCGTCGCGATTCGCGGCCCTCGACGCGAGCGCGTTCACGGCAAAAGAGCCCACACCGCCCCCCGCACGCGCGCACCGCGAGGTCGAGTTCCGCAAGGACCGCGCCCAGGCCCACCTCGTGATCGGCTTCCCGGGTCTCACCGTCGGGGATCCCGATCGGGAGGCGCTGGAGACGATGACGCAGCTCCTCTCGGGCCAGGGCGGGCGCCTCTTCCTCGAGCTCCGCGACCGGCGCAGCCTCGCCTACTCCGTCTCCGCCACGAACGCCGAGGGCGTGCACCCCGGCTTCTTCGCCCTCTACATCGCGACCGCCCCGGAGAAGCTCGACGAGGCGCGCGCGGGCCTGCTGGCCGAGCTGGCGCGGCTCGTGGACGCCCCGCCGCCGGACGCCGAGCTCGAGAACGCGAAGCGCTGCCTGATCGGGAACTTCGTCATCGACCAGCAGCGCGCCGCGGCGCGGGCCATGCACGTGGGGCTCGACGCCCTGTACGGCCTCGGCGCCGACGCGCACCTGCGCTACGCGGAGCGGGTCGCGGCCCTCGGGAAGGACGACGTGCTCCGCGTCGCGCGCCGGATCATCGACCTCGACGCCTACACCCTCGCCGTGATCCGGCCGTAGTCACCCCAGCAGCCTCCGCCGCGTGACGCGCGCCGCCACCCAGAGCAGCAGCGCGGAGACGAGCGCGATGTACGCGAGATCCCAGAGCAGGATCCACGACGCCTCGCCGCGGAACGCCGCGCGCACGAGGCGCACGGGATGGAGCAGCGGCAGCGCCTCCGCCACCCACAGCCACACCCCCGAGAGGCGCTCCTCGAGCGGGAAGAAGATGTCGGAGAACAGGAAGAGCGGCGTGATGAACAGCGTGAAGTAGAAGCTGAAGAGGTCGATGCTCGGGATGCGGAGCGAGAACCCGATCCCGATCGCGGCGAAGAGCAGGCCGGTGAGGGGGATCAGCGGAATCGCGAGCATCGACCACGGCAGCGGCGCGAGCCCCAGCGCCGCCACGACCAGCCAGAAGATCCCGCCGTAGATGAGCGCCCGCGTCACCGCCCAGAGCACTTCCCCCGCCAGCACGTCCTCCGGCTGGATGGGCGTGGTCAGCATCGACTCGTAGGTCTTCTCGAAGTTCATGCGCACGAAGGCGTTGTAGGTGACCTCGAAGCTCGCGCCGTTCATGGCCGCCACCGCCACGAGCCCCGGCGCGAGGAAGGCGACGTAGGAGGTGCCGCCCATCTCGCTGATGTACGCGCCCACGCCGACGCCCACCGACACGAGGTAGAGCAGCGGCTCGAAGAAGTTGGGGAGCAGGTTGAGCTTCCACGTGCGCCGGTAGAGCGCGAGGTTCCGCCGCCACACCGCGAGGGCGTAGGGGAGCGAGACCGTCACGCGCCGCCCTCCAGGCGCGTCCCGGTGAGCGCCAGGAATACGTCCTCCAGGTTCGTGGGCCGCACGATCACGGTCCGGTGCTCTTCGCCGAGCTCGGCGCGGCGATGGCGCAGCCGGTCGAGGAGCCGCGCGGCGTCGTCGCTGAAGAGCAT
>DASRUS010000039.1:0-4554 GCA_035687825.1 Myxococcota bacterium
CTCGCGGGCGGCGAGACCGGCGCCTTCGTGGGCCCGTCCGGCGCGGGCAAGTCCACGCTCGTGAACGCGCTGCTCGGCACGGCGGCGCAGCCCACCGCCGAGGTGCGCGCCCACGACGCCCGCGGGCGCCACACCACCACCGGCCGCGCGCTCTTCGCGCTGCCGGGCGGCGGCGCGATCGTGGACGGCCCCGGCATCCGCGAGCTCCGGCTCTGGGACGGCGCCGGCCTCGAGCGCGCGTTCGAGGACGTCGCCGCCGCCGCCGCCGGCTGCCGGTTCGCCGACTGCCGCCACGAGGGCGAGCCCGGCTGCGCCGTCGCCGCGGCGCTCGCGGCCGGGGCGCTCGACCCCGCGCGGGTGGAGAGCCACGCGAAGCTCGCTCGCGAGGTGGCGTGGCAGGAGGCCCGGCGCGATGGCGCGGCGCAGCGCGCGCAGAAGCAGCGCTGGCGCCTCATCCACCGCGAGGCGCGGCGGTTCCGGAAGGAGCGGGGGCGCTGAAGGTCCTTTCGGTAGTTCACGCAGCGACACGAGCTCCTCGAGATCGCTGGGCGCGTCTTTGGGGAAGGTGATGACGTGCGCGCCCTCGAGGAGCCGGTCGAGGGCGGGCGTCACCTGCGAGGGCGACCCCAGGGCGCCGGTGCCTGGCCGAGAGGATCCCGCGACCGGGGGTCCCAGGCGTCGGGTGCGTAGGGAGCGCGGCGATCAACGCCAGCTTCTCGGCCCTCTTGAGCCGCTTCAACGCCGCCTCGCGCCGCAGCGCCGCCCCCTTGTCTTTGGCGCGCTCCTCGTACACGAGGTTCACGGGAAGACGGGAACGTGTGTAGCGTGCACCGTTCCCCATCGCATGGCGTTCGAGGCGCCGGGAGAGATCGTTCGTGGCGCCCGTGTACAGCGTTCCGTCGCAGCAGCGGAGGATGTAGACGCGCCAGGTTGTGGTTCGTCGCACGGTGGAGAGAATACCTCTCCCGGGCCTCGAGCCCGTTGCCGAAGTCGCGGCCTTCATCTGCGATCGGCAGCCCGCGTTCGACACGGAGGTCTCCTCATGGAAGTAGTGCTGAGGTGGCTCGTTGGGCGCGCTCGCGCTATAAGCTGAAGCCCGAACGTGTCGGGGATCCATGCTGACGAGCGCCATCACCGCCGGCATCACCGCCGTCCTGACCTGGCTCGGCATCCCGCCCGGCCCTTACATCGCCGTCGTCTGGGTCGCCGTGAAGATCCTGCTCGTCGCGCTCGTCGCCCTGCTCGGGTGGCGCGCGGCGCGAAGGCGGAGCCACGCGGCGCCTCCACCCACAGGCGGCGGCTGAGTGCCTGCAATGGCGGGCAGCTGACCGCGTGACGATCCGCGGATGAACCAGGTAGCCAGCACGGGTGCGCGTCAGTGGGGACGACGAGGAGGATCGAGATCCTCGGTTGCGAGGACGCGGGCTTGCACCGGTGCCTGCCGTCTGCCATGAAGCGTCGCCTTGACGCTCCTCCACGCCGCCGGGCTCGGCCTCTCCTTCGGCAGCCGCACCATCTTCGACGGGCTCACCCTCACGATCGAGGAGGGCGAGCGGGTCGGCCTCGTCGGCGTGAACGGCTCGGGCAAGTCGTCGCTCATGCGCATCCTCGCCCGGGCGGCCGCGCCCGATCTCGGCGAGGTCCAGCTCCGCCGCGGCGCCAGCGTCACCTACCTGCCCCAGGAGCCCGAGTTCCCCGAGAGCGCGACCGTCGCCTCCGAGCTCGAGGTCGCTCACGCGCCGCTCAAGGCCGCCCTCGACGCCCACGCCGAGCTGTCCGCCCGGCTCGCGACGCCTCACCCCGAGGAGCAGCACGCCAGGTTGTTCGCCGAGCTGTCGGCGCTCTCGGAACGGATCGAGCACCTCGGTGGCTGGGACACCGCCCACGAGGCCCGCCGGCTCCTCGACCGGCTGGGCGTGAAGGACTGGGATCGGCCGGTGGCGGAGCTGTCGGGCGGCACGCGCAAGCGCGTCGCCATCGCCCGCGCCCTGCTCGCCCGGCCCGACCTGCTCCTCCTCGACGAGCCCACCAACCACCTGGACGCCGACACGGTGGACTGGCTCGAGGAGGAGGTGGACGCGTTCCCGGGCGCGCTCCTCCTCGTCACGCACGACCGCTACTTCCTCGACGACCTGGTGGACCGGATCGTCGAGATCGAGCCCGGCGCCGGCGTCACGAGCTGGCCCGGGAACTACGAGGCCTACCTGGAGCAGAAGCTGGTGGCCGAGGAGCTGTCGGAGGTGGCCGAGCACAAGCGCCAGCGCTGGATCGCCCAGGAGGTGGCCTGGCTGCGGCGCGGGGTCGAGGCCCGGCGCACGAAGAGCAAGGCCCGCATCCAGCGGGCGCGGCAGCTCCTCGCCGCTCGGGGCTTCCAGCGGCCCCGGGTGGCGGAGTTCCAGCTCGCCGAGGCGCCGCGCCTCTCGCACGTGGTACTCGAGGCGCGCGGCGTGCGGAAGGCGTTCGGCGAGCACACGGTGCTCGACGGGGTGGACTTCACGCTCGGGCGCGGCGAGCGGGTGGGCATCGTCGGGCCGAACGGCGCGGGGAAGACCACGTTCCTGCGGGTGCTCCTCGGAGAGCTGCCGGCCGACGGCGGCGAGGTGGTGGCCGGCAAGAAGACCCGGGTCGCCTACCACGACCAGCAGCGCGCGCTGCTCGACCCCGACCTGACCGTCTACGAGGCCGCGGGCGGCTCCCCTCCGGGCGGTCACGGCGGGGAGGACTTCGTCGAGATCGGCGGGCGCAGCGTCATCCTCCGCGACTACCTCGACGACCTGCTCTTCCCGCCGACGATGCAGAAGATGGCCGTGAAGGCGCTCTCGGGCGGCGAGCGCAACCGGCTGCTCCTCGCGCGCCTGTTCCTCGAAGGCGCGAACGTGCTCGTCCTCGACGAGCCCACGAACGACCTCGACCTCGTCACGCTCAACGTGCTCGAGCGCCTGCTCCTCGACTTCGAGGGGAGCGTGCTGCTCGTCACGCACGACCGGTACTTCCTCGACAAGGTGGCGACTGCGGTGCTCGCGTTCGAGGGCGACGGCAAGGCGACGCGCTGGCCGGGGAACTACGAGACCTACCGGACCCTGAAGGACCAGGCGGAGGCGCAGGCGCGCGCGCTCTCCCCTCGACAGGGCCAGGGCGAGCGGAAGCCTTCACCACGTGCCGGCGCGCGCCCCGCCGACGCCGCCCCGAGGCCCCGCAGGCTCGGCTTCAAGGAGCAGCGCGAGCTCGAGGGCATGGAGGCCGCGATCCTGGCCGCGGAGGAGCGGAAGGTGGCGCTGGAGGCGGCCCTCTCCGATCCCGCGACCTACCGGAAGGACGGCGCCGGCGTGGCCGCGCTTCGCGCCGACCTCGAGGCCGCGACCGCCGAGGTCGAACACCTCTACGCGCGGTGGCAGGAGCTGGAGGCGCTGCGGGGCTAAGGGCCGCGCGCGCGGAGGTCCACCTGCTCGCGCGTGGGGCGGGGGTGTCAGAAGCGGCTCAACGACCTTGAGTCGCGGGCGCGCGACGATGCGGCCGTCACGCCTCCCGCGGCTCGGTGAGCCCTCGGAACGGGTTGACGACCTTGACGCCGTCGAACACGCGCCCGTCTTGCAGATCCTCGGTGAGAAGCACGGCGCACGCGCTGCGCTGGGCCGCGCGCACGATGAGGGCATCCCAGAACGAGATCCGGTGGTGCCGGTGCAGGTCGATCGCGGCCAGAAGGTCGTCCAGGGTCGGAGTTACCACCTCGAACAGGGCGAGCACCTCGACCTTGCGCCGCGCCACGTCGGGATCGGTCCCGAGCTTGCGGGTGGTGATGGCAAAGTACTCCTGGAGCACCTGGAGCGAGAGCACGCCGGTTCCCGCGGCGCGCTGTTCAAGGGTGACCTCGATCGCGCGCTTCTGCTTCTCCGGCGAGTCGCCGTCGTCCGCGTACACGAGGATGTTCGTGTCGAGGAAGCTACGAGCGCTCATGCGCTTCCTCGCGGGTCCAGCGCTGGCCGCGCGAGTGGCCCCCGGAGTTCAGCGAGAGGCGCCGGAACTCCTCTCCCCACGCCGCGCGGTCGTCCTGCGTGGCGAGCTGCTCCACGTAGTCGCGCAGGAGCTCGTCCAGGCTCCTGCCCAGGGCCGCGGCTCGCTCTCGTGCGCGGGAAGCGATCTTGTCGTCAACGGACAGAGTCAGGGTCATGGCGGGCACCTTGGCCTGGATCCTAGCAAGGGGAGCCGGTGCGTGCGAAGCGGCTGATCCGCTTGCGGCTCGCACGCCGTGGGCCCGGCCCCCAGGAGCGCCAGGAGCCCCTGCGAACGCGGGAGCCCAGGAAGGGACGGGCGGCCCCGGCCGGCTGTCGCTCGCCCCGGGGGCAGCGCGAGCGCCAGGGACGCTCCAGAGGCGCAGCGTCCGCCCCCTGCCGAGGGCGGGGCGCGGCGCCGCCAACGAGATCTCCGCCCACCTCGAGGCCGCGACCGCCGAGGTCGAACACCTCTACGCGCGGTGGCAGGAGCTGGAGGCGCTGCGGGGCTAAGGGCCGCACCGCATTCCCGGGAGGCCCGCTCTTCCCCGTGGTCCTTGCGGCG
>DASRUS010000040.1:0-12646 GCA_035687825.1 Myxococcota bacterium
CGCGGCGCCCGCACTCCTGGAGCGCGAGCCGCAGCTCCTTTACGATCTCCGGATAGTTGGCGACGGCCTCCTTGCTCTCCGACGTGAAGGGCACCCACACGCTCGCCACGTGCACCATGAGCAGCACGGGTCCGATGGGGAACGCACCCTTCGGCTGCTGGAGCCCGTAGGATTTCCAGTCGGTGGTGCTCACCGCCTTCGTGATCGCGCAGGCGCCCTGCTGGTACTGGAGGGGCACGCGGTTCGCGAAGCGGTAGAGCGTCACGGGCTCCTCCGCGGGGAGCTCCCCGCCGTAGGCGAGGCCCACCTCCACGAGGAAGGGGTTGCCCCGATACACCGCCGGTCGTCGGGTGGACGCGACGTAGAAGTCCGACTTCATCTCCGAGCGCAGCGCCTTCTCGATCAACGCCTCGCCGATGGGCGCGATGCAGTCCGTGGGCGGCGCCATGATCTTCGTCTGCTGGATCGCCGCGTGGATCCGCTCGGCCTCCTCGCGGGTGATCTCGGACGGCCGCCGCGAGCTCGCCACCTTCGCGCGCCCGCAGATCTCGTCGGCGAGGCGCGGCGAGACGCGCGAGAAGTCGCTCCCGAGGCAGCCGCGCAGGTTGCGCGCCTGCGTGTCGCGGAAGGCCTGCATGAGCACGCCGAGCTCGACGCCGTAGGGGTGCGGCATGATCTCCGCGGTCTCCGGCGGGAGCTCCTCCGTCACGCGCGGGAAGACGTGCTCGGCCCCGTGCTCCTCGGGCTTCGGGGGCGCGTAGGTGATCTGGGCGTGCGGGTTCGCGAGCGAGATCTGGCGGATGTACGCGTCCACCGAGTGCTGGCCGCCCCGGTAGTGGCCCTCGAGCTCGATCTCGACGCGCGTGCCGTGCTCGCGGCTCCACTCGACTTCTTCGTCGCGCTTCACGCGCGGCTCGTTCGTCTTGGTGTCGATCACGAGCTCGAAGTGGTGCGCCGCCTGCTTGGGCCCCGTGCGCGTGGTGATGGCGATGGGCTTGCCCGTGGTGAGGAGCCCGTACATGCCCGCGGCGCTGATGCCGATCCCCTGCTGACCCCGGCTCTGGCGCAGGCGGTGGAACTTCGAGCCGTAGAGCAGGCGCCCGAAGATCTTCGGCACCTGGTTGCGGACGATCCCCGGGCCGTTGTCCTCGAGCGCCACGCGGAAGCGCGTCTCGCCGAGCTGGTGGATCTCGACGCGGACGTCGGGGAGGATGCCGGCCTCCTCGCAGGCGTCGAGCGCGTTGTCCACGCCCTCCTTCACCGTCGTGAGCAGCGCCTTCGCCGGGTTGTCGAAGCCGAGCAGGTGGCGGTTCTTGGCGAAGAACTCGGAGACCGAGATGTCGCGCTGACGGCGCGCCATGTCGGTGGCGGTGGCGCGGGAGCGCGCCTCGGGAGCGGCCGCCCGCGCGCGCTTCTCCGGGGTCCGCCGGGGCGGCCGCGCCTTGGGCGGCGTCTGCGCGCGTCGACCCGGGCGCCGCGCGGACTCCCCGTCCGCGCGCGCCGCCTGGAGCGCGAGCTCCTGCTGCTCTTCCATGCGCGAGCGTCCCCCCGGCGGGGCAGGGTAGAGGATCCGGGAGCGATCGCGAGACGCTCCGGCTCCGCGTGCGCGGGTGCGGCTCGGGTGCGGATGGGGCCGGATGCGATCAGGCGGCGTCGAGGTTCGAGCCGCGGAACGATCCGCACAGCCGCACGCGGCCGCTGCGCAGCATCTCCATCACCGTCGTCACGACCTCCCGGTCGTCCTCGGTGATCTCGGAGACGGCTCGCACGAGCTCGAGGAGCGTCGTCTCCACGGCCGGCAGGGTCGCTGTCTGCGATCGCTCACTCGGGGCGCTCATGGCGGACCTCCCAGGGAGAGCTTAGAAGCACGAACCATGCCAGCCTTCGACTCGACCACCAGTTCTGGAATTCGCTGGATCCTCAGGGGGTTGGCCGAGAGGGTCCGGCGGCTTCGATTCATCCTGGCACCGCCAGGTGACGGTTCTCGGTCGCGACGTGTACGAAATCCGTCACCGGACGGGCAGTTGCGCGAGTGCGCCGAACTGAGCGGCTGCCATCGGAGTTGGCGGTTGCCCCTCGGGGCCGATGGAGCCCAGGGTTCGAGTCCACCCGCGCCGGGGGCCTCAGGGGGCGACGCCCTCCGGCTCCGCGCGGTAGGCGAGCGCCTCGCCGATCGCCGCGGGCCCCACCCGCGCCTCGTCCGCGAGGTCCGCGATGGTGCGCGCCACGCGGAGCACGCGGCGCGCGCCCCGGGCGGAGAGGAAGAGCCGATCCACCGCGCGGCCGAGGAGCGAGAGGGCCTCGGGGGTCGCCGCGACGAGGGCGTCGAGGGTCCCGTCCGGGAGCTCGGCGTTCGTCGCGGGTGCGGGGGCGCTGCGGCCGCTCGAACCGACCGGGCGCGCCAGGGTCGCCAGCCGCTTCGCCTGGCGCGCGCGGGCGGCGAGCACGAGCGCGCGGAGCTCCGCGGTCGAGGAGCCGCCCTGCGCCTTCGCGAGGTCGCGCCAGGGCACACCCGTCACCGAAACGTGTAGGTCGATGCGATCCAGGAGCGGCCCCGAGATCCGCCCGAGGTAGCGCGCCACGGCGCCCGGATCGCAGCGGCAGTCGCGCTGGCGCGAGAGGCGCCAGCCGCAGGGGCAGGGGTTGGCCGCGGCCACGAGCTGGAAGTGCGCGGGGAAGACGCACGTGACCCCGGCGCGGGCGAGCACCACACGGCGCTCCTCCTGGACCTGTCGCAGCGACTCGAGCGCGCGCCGCTCGAACTCGGGCAGCTCGTCGAGGAAGAGCACCCCGCGGTGCGCGAGGGACGCCTCGCCGGGTCGCGGCGGATGACCGCCCCCGAGCAGGCCCGCCAGCGTGGCGCCGTGATGCGGTGAGCGGAACGGGCGCTCCGAGAGGATCGGCGATCCGTCCGCGAGGCGGCCCGCGGCGCCGTGGACGAGCGTCACCTCGACGGCCTCGTCGAACCCGAGCGGCGGCAGCAGCCCCGGCAGCCGGCGCGCGAGCATCGTCTTCCCCGCGCCGGGAGGTCCGCGCAGGAGGAGAGCGTGCCCGCCGGCCGCGGCCACGAGGGCGGCGCGCTTGGCGGTCTCCTGGCCCCGCACGTCGGCGAGGTCGAGGCTCGGAGCGGGAGGGTGCTCCTGCCAATCCACCTCGCAGCGGGGCAGCGCTTCGCCGTCGCGCAGGTGACGGACCACCGCGCCGAGATCTGTGGCGGTGCACACGGCGATCTCGCGCGCGAGCCCCGCCTCGGCGCCGTTGGCCGGCGCCACCACGAGTTCGAAGCAGCCCGCGGCGCGCGTCGCGAGCGCGAGGGCGAGCGCGCCTGCCACGGGCCGCAGGCGCCCATCCAGGGCGAGCTCGGCCACGAAGGCCCGGCCCTCGGACGCCTCGGGCGGGATCGCGCCCGCCGCGGCGAGGATCCCCACCGCGATGGGGAGGTCGAGCCCCGCGCCGCTCTTGCGCAGGCTCGCCGGCGCGAGGTTGATCGTGACGCGGCGCTCGGGAAACGCGAAGCCCGCGGCGCCGATGGCCGCGCGCACCCGCGCGGCGCTCTCCCGCACCGCCGCCTCGGGCAGCCCCACGAGGTCCACCCGCGGCAGGTGCGAGCTGAGGCGCACCTCGACCTCCACGGCGAATCCCTGGACGCCGAGCAGGGCGGCGCCCGTCACGCGAGACACGTCGTACGCTCCGGGGACCGTGTGCTGGGGGACCGCAGGAGGGCGGGGCGGGGAACGAAGGCAGGGCCTCGCGGCCCTGCCTTCCACCTCCGAAGGACCCCGCAGACCGGGGAGGACCTTCCGCGGTAGGTGGCGTCCCGGCCCCGAAAGTGTCGGAGCCGACGGCACGGGGTGGGGCGAGGGCGCGCGAGACGGTTATCGTCCCCCCGCCGATCGGGGGGAACCGGTGGGATCCGCTCGCCTGCTCTGGTGGATCGTCGTCTTCGCGAGCGCAGCGCTGGTGTGCGGGGCGCCGCCGCCCCCGCCCCCGCCGCCTCCGCCGCCGGAGTTCTCCGCGACCGCCGCGTGGGATCACCTGCGCGCGCTCGCAGAGATCGGCCCGCGCGTTCCGGGAACCCCGGGCGCCGTGGCGGCGCGCGCCTATCTGCGGGCGGAGCTCGAAGCGCTCGGCCTGGAGGTCACCGAAGAGGTGGCGACCCTCGCCGACCGGGGCGACGGGGAGCCCATCGAGGTGGCGAACGTGATGGCCTCGATCCCCGCCTCGGGCGAGTCCTCCGATCTCTTCCTCCTCGCCGCAGGCTACGACACGACGCGGTTCGAGAGCTTTCCCTTCGTGGGCGCGAACTCCGGCGCCTCGGGGGCGGCGCTGCTCCTCGACCTCGCGCGCTTCTTCGCCGAGAACCGCCTGCCCTACGGCGTGCGGATCGTCTTCCTCGGCGCCGAAGCTCCCCAGGCGGACATCCCCCCGCACCAGGCGCTCTGGGGCAGCCGCCTCCTGGTGGAGGGGCTCCGCGAGCGCGGGGAGCTCGAGCGCGTGCGCGTCGCGGTGTGGTTCGATCAGGTGGCGGACGCGGACCTCACGATCGCTCGCGACCTGCGCTCGCACCGCCGCTACCGCGACGTCTTCTTCGAAGCGGCCCGCGAGCTCGGTCAGGAGGCCGCGTTTCCCACGACCGCTCCCTTCGAGTCGGTCGTCACGGGGCACCTCGCGTTCTGGTCGGCGAACTTCCGCCGCGTCGTCGCGATCTCGGACCCGCGCTACGGAGGCAGCGAGCCGCCGGGCGGGTACTGGCACACCGAGCAGGACACGCTCGAGCGCTGCTCCGCCCAGAGCCTGGACGCGGTGGGACGGGTCTCGCGCCGCGCGCTCACCGAGATCGCGACGCTGCTCGCGCGCGTGGATCGCTTCGCCCGTCCGGTGCGCGCGGCGACTCCGCCCGATCCACCCGGGGGCGCGCTCGAGGCGGAAGGCGAAGACGCGCCCGGGACGGCGCCCGACGCCGAAGCGGGGGGTTCACCCGGCGGCAGCCCGGAGCTGGAAGCGGAGCCGAAGCCTCCGGATTCCCAGGAGGATCCGGCGGGGTCGCCCAACTGAAGACCCGCGGGCCGCCGAATCCCTCTTTCCTATACTGCGTCGAATCCGCCGAGCCGCGCCCCGTCGGGGCAGCCTTGGAGTCACGGAGACGAACGAAGGGGGTCGAGAGTCATGGAACGTTTCACTCGTGGGAGCCTGCGCCCCGGCGTGGCTGGCGTGCTGGCGTGTGTCTTCGTCGCCGCGCTCGGCTGCCAGACCAACACCGGCACCATCATCGACAAGAAGACCACGCAGGGCGCCATCCTCGGCACGCTCGCCGGCGCGGCCGCGGGTGCGGCCGTGGACAGCCACAAGCGAGGCCGGGGGGCCCTGATCGGCGCCGCGGTGGGCGGCATCGCCGGCGGCCTCATCGGGAACTATCTCGACAAGCAGGCCAAGGAGATCGACGCGATCCCCGACGCCGACGTGCAGCGGCGCGACGACAGCCTGATCGTGATGCTCCCCGGCGACGTGCTCTTCGACACGGGCTCGTCGGCGCTCGCCCCGGGCGCGTACGAGCGCCTGCGCAGCCTGGCGGGCACGCTCCAGCGCTATCCGGACACGAACATCGTCGTGAAGGGTCACACCGACTCGACGGGCGCGGAGAGCTACAACCTGAAGCTCTCCGAGGATCGCGCCGAGAGCGTGCGGAAGTACCTCGTCGCCGAGGGCGTGAGCCCGTCGCGCGTGACGGCGATCGGCTTCGGCGAGGCCTACCCGCTCGTGTCCGACACCAGCGCGGCGGGTCGCCAGCAGAACCGCCGCGTCGAGATCGTGATCAAGCCGAACGACGAGCTCCGCGAGCAGGACTCGGCCGGCGGCGGGTATCGCTGAGCCCCGGGCGGGCGCGGGGCGGGAGAAGGTGGTGCTCGGGCGGGGCTGGCTCGCGATCGCGTGTCTCTGGGCCGCGGCAGGCGGCGCCTCGGCCACGGGCGCGCCGGTGCGGATCCTGATCGACTCGCCCTCGCCCGGCGCGACCGTCTCGGACCAGGTGCACCAGGCGCGCGTGCAGGGGAGCGCCCTGGCCGAGGGCGACCGGCCCCTCGACTACGACGTGATCCTCGTGATCGACGTCTCGCAGTCCACCAAGGCGGCGAGCGGCGCGGACGTGGACGGCGACGGCGTGGTGGGCGTGAACCCGCGCAACGAGCTCCTGCCGCCCGGGACGTTCCCGCCGGACATGCTCTCCACCGACCCCGAGGACACCGTGCTGCACGCCGAGATCGCCGCGGCGCGCGCGCTGCTCGAGACCCTGGATCCGCGCCGGGTGCAAGTGGCGCTCGCGAGCTTCGCCGGCGAGGTGGATCCCGTGACGGGCGAGCGGGCGAGCCTCGACCAGCAGGACGCCTGGCTCGAGGTGCCCTTGAGCGCCGACTTCGATCAGGTGCGCGCCGCGCTCGGCGCGATCCTGGCCCGGGGGCCGAGCGGCGCGACGAACTTCGCCGCCGGGGTGCGCCTCGGCGTGCGCGAGCTCGCGGGCCTCTCGGGTGCGAAGAGCCGACCGCGCCCGCAGGCGAAGAAGGTGATGCTGTTCCTCACCGACGGCGTTCCCACCTTCCCGATCGGGAAGGCCGTGGAGTCGGATCCCGGCGACAAGGAGGCCGCGGTGCAGGCCGCGCAGCTCGCCCACGAGGCCGGCATCGTCATCAACACCTACGCCCTGGGCGGCGAGGCGCTCTCCTACCCCGTGGCGGTCACCGAGCTGGCACGCGTCACCCTCGGCAGCTACACGCCCATCCAGAACCCCGGCGACATCATGACGATCCTCCAGGGCGTCTCGTTCGCGAACGTCGAGGACGTGGTGCTGACGAACCTCACCACCGGCGATTTCTCCACCGACGTGCGGCTCAGCCCCGACGGGAGCTTCTTCGGGTACGTTCCGGTGCGCGAGGGGGCGAACCGGGTGCGCGTGAGCGCCCTCGCCTCGGACGGGACGCGCGGCAGCTACGAGGTCGAGTTCACGTTCGAGATGGCGGGGCTCCCCCCGCGCGAGCAGGCGCGCGAGCTCGAACGGCTGCGCGAGCTCAACAAGAACCTGATCCTCCTGCGCGAAAAGGAGCGCATCCGCGCGTTCCGCGATCAGCAGCGCAAGGAGGTCGAGATCGAGGCGACGAAGGAGGAGTGAAGCCGCCCCGTCACAGCGGGACGAGGGCGGGGTCCGACACCTCGCGGCGCTTCAGCTTCCCGTCCTCGTAGATCGAGGTCACGTCGATCACGCCGTCGCCGTTCTTGTCCTCTTCGCGGCGCGCGATCACGGTCTTCCCGTCCTTCTGCTCGTAGATCTCGAACGTGTCCGCCTTGCCGCGCCCGGCCGTGTCCTTCTCGATCCGCACCGGGAACTCGTGGCCGCCCACGTCCGCGTACGTGGTCCAGGTGTCCGCGCGACCGTCGCCGTCGCGGTCCTCCTCGGCGCGAGCGAGGCGCCGGACCTCGTAGCGGAGCGTGCGATCGATCTTCCCGTCGTCGTTCGTGTCGTGGCGCTCCTCCACGAGGTCGCTTCCCGCGTACCGATAGAAGGCGTCCCGTGTTCCGTCCCCGTCCCGGTCCTTCTCGGCCGCGGTCATGACCCCGCCGACGTAGGTCTCCCAGACGTCGACCTCTCCGTCGCCGCTCTCGTCGAGGCTGCGCTCCACGAGCACGCCGCTCTCGTAGCGGCTCCAGCCGTCGATCACGCCGTCGTAGTTGCGGTCCTCCTCCCGGCGCACGAGCTGGCCCGTGCGCTGGTCGAGGAAGCGGACCTCCTCGGGTCGGCCGTCCTCGTCGGCGTCGAGGCTCAGCTTCTCGACCTCGAGCTTGCGATCGTTGCCCCACTCCCCCTTCGCGATCTCGACGCTCTCCTTCTCGAAGATCGCGAGCGGGAGCTCCCGCTCGCGCGGAGCGGCGGGGGCGGCGCGCGGATCCGCGCGGGCCTCGAGGTCTGCGTCCGGGACCGGCGGGGCCCCGACGTTCTCCCGTGCCGCGCGCTCGGCTTCCTCGCGCTCGATCTGCTCCAGGAGCTCCTCCTGGCGGCGCAGCTCCTCCTCGATCTGCGACTCGAGGTCGTCCTGGCGCGCGACCTCCGTCTCGATCTGGTCCTCCATCGACTCCTCGCGATCCTGCTCCGAGCCGCCCCCCACCGGGCGGTCCCCGAGCGGGGTCCTGCCCGTGATCGCGCTGTAGATCATGAGCGTCGTGCCGAGGACGGCCGAGCCGATGGGGCCGGCCTGGGATCCGATGATGGCGCCGAGCATCAGCCCTTCGACGGCGCTCTGCGCGCGGTCGCCGGCGGTGGGACCGCTGCCCCCGTTCGCGGGGTCGGGTGCGGGATCGGTCGTGGGATCCGGCGCGGGTGCGTCGGCCGGGGGCGGCGACGAGACGTCACCAGGGGGGTCGGGGGCAGGATCCGGTCCGCGGCTCCCGGCGCAGCCCACCACGAGGAGCGCGACGGCGATCCAGCCGCCCAGCGAAGCGGCGCGGGAGCGTTTGGCCATGGCTCGCACCTGAACGAAAAGCCCCCCATTTTTTACCACATCGCGGCCGCGGGAGCGTCGATCATCGGGGGGAGCGACGCGTTGCGGCATGCGTGCCCGGCTCGTCCCCAAACCGGTCCGCCCCCCCTCCCGCCTGGGAGCCGGGCCTCGAACCCACCGGATCTCCAGCACTCTCCCTAGGATCTCGATGGGCCGATGAGACTTTCGGCGCTCGAAGTTTTCCATCGACTTCGCCGGGACCGGGGGGTATCCTAACGCGGCGCAGCGCGGCCCCGACTCCGCTCCCGACTCCCCCGGCAAGCGAAGCGGCAGCCACTGGATGGGAGGCACGGCGTGGGGCTCACCCTCATTCGCAAGAGCGAGCGCTCGCGCAGCCGGCGCAAGCCGAAGGTCGCGCTCGTCCTCGCGGGGGGAGCCGTCACGGGCGGCGCGTTCAAGGTCGGCGGACTCAAGGCGCTCGACGACTTCCTGGTCGGGCGCAAGATCACGGACTTCGATCTCTACGTGGGTCTCTCCGCCGGATCGATCCTGGCGGTGTCGCTCGCCGCGGGGATCCCGCCGGACGAGATGGTGAAGGTGCTCGAGGGGACCAGCGGTCGCTTCGAGCAGCTCCGCCCCCTCGACTTCTACAGTCCCAACTGGCGCGAGTTCCTGAGCCGGCCGGCGAAGTTCAGCTACGACCTCTTCACCTACCTTCCCGGCGTCGCCGGCGAGCTCCTCGACTCGATCCCGAGGCTCCGGCAGCAGCTCGGGCCGTCGCTGCGCGCCTTCGCCCGCCAGCCGACCTACGCGAACGCCGAGGCGGTGGCGATGGAGTTCATCTCGATCGTCTCGCCGTCGCGCGAGGTGCCCGCGCTCACCAATCACCTGCCGAGCGGCTTCTTCGACAACGCGGCCATCGAGCGCTGGCTCGGCCGGAACATCCAGCGCATCAAGATGCCGAACGACTTCCGCGCGTTCGAGCGCAAGACCAAATCCCGCCTCTACGTCACCGCCTGCGACCTCGACACCGCGGAGCGCGTGATCTTCGGCGCCGACGAGACCTGCGACGTGACGATCTCCCAGGCGGTGCAGGCCTCCACGGCGCTGCCGATCTTCTACAAGCCGGCGCGCATCAACGGGGTGGACTACCTCGACGGCGGGATCCGCCACACCGCGAACATCGACATCGCGATCGAGAAGGGCGCGGATCTGATCGTCTGCTACAACCCCTTCCGCCCCTTCCTGAACCGCATCGATTCCGACGACGGCAAGCCGCGCTACTTCGCCGCGGGCCGCTACCTCTCGGACCGCGGGCTCAAGGTCGTGATCAACCAGGCGTTCCGCACGCTGCTGCACTCGCGCCTGAAGCTCGGCTTGCAGCGCTACCTCGCGGACGAGCGCTTCCAGGGCGACATCGTGCTCCTCGAGCCCCGGGAGGAGGACGCAGACTTCTTTGCCATCAACCCGCTGGCCTTCTGGAAGCGGGCGGAGTCGATCCGGCACGGCTTCAACTCGGTGCGCGTCACCATCGAGCAGAATTACGAGCAGCTCTCCGAGGTGTTCGCCCAGTACGGGCTGCGCATGGACCGCAGCCAGGCCGAGCGCAAGGCGCGGCAGCTACGCTCCATCAAGGGCTGGAAGATCAGCGAGGCCGAGCGCGAGGTGCAGGAGGAGCGCCCGCTCCGCCTCGTGGAATCCCGGTCCGCCTAGGCCCGCGCCCCCCTCCGAGGGTCTGCGGGGGCTCCAGGGCCCCTCGCGGCGCTCAGCCGCCCCCCCGGATTGACCGCCGAGTCAAGAAACTTGATCCCCGGGGGAAGACGTGCTATCGTGTTGCGTCTTTTTGGGCCGCGCCCGGCGCAGGCCAGATGGTCTGGATGGGACCCACTGCGTGTGCACGCTGATCGCCCTCCATCGCTGCACGCCGGCCGCGCCGCTCGTGGTGGCCGCCAACCGTGACGAGCAGCACAGCCGCCCGGCCGAGAAGCCGGCGCTGCGCGGGGAGCGGCGTCTTCCCGTCCTCGCACCCCGCGACGCGCGGGCCGGAGGCACCTGGATCGGCGTGAACGCTCTCGGTCTCCTCGCGGCGGTGACGAACCGCCCCACGCGCAACCGCGACGACGCGCGGCGCTCCCGCGGGCTCCTCGTGCTCGACGCTCTCGAGCAGCCGGGAGCGCGCGAGGCCGCCGAGGCGCTCTCGTCGCTCGAGCGCGACGCCTACAACCCCTTCAACCTCTTCGTCGCCGACGGGTGCGAGGCGTACGCGGTCGTGTACGACGGCACCCCCCGCGTGACCGAGCTGTCGCCCGGGGCCCATGTGATCTGCAACGCCGACCCCGACGCGCGCGACCACCCGAAGGTGGGCCGCCTGCTCGAGAGCGCGAAGGCCGCGGCGGAGCTGCCCTCCGAGCGCCTGCTCGGGGCGCTCGCGGCCGTGTGCCGCTCGCACGCGGGTGGCGGAGGCCCGCTCGGAGACGCCTGCATCCACGCCGACGGCTACGGGACGCGCAGCTCCACGCTGCTCCGGCTGGGAGAGCCCGGGGCGTCGGCCTTCTGGTTCGCGGACGGTCCGCCCTGTCGGACGCCGTACGAGGACTTCACTCCTCTTCTGCACGAGCTCCACCGAGGGGCTGGGCTCGGGCTCGAGGGCTGCAACGCGAGGACCATCGCTTGAGACGGATCGGAAGCAACATCCGGAAGCAGAGCGCCGAGGCGAAGGTGAACCGCACTCCGCGCAACATCATCCGCTACTCCACGAGCGAGAAGCCGCGCAACGAGTATCCGCGCCGCATCTTCTCGCCCCCGAACCCCGGGCGCTGCTGCGTGGACGAGAACCGCACCATCGTCGGGACCGTGCGCGAGGTGGACGGGTTCAAGTACTGCTACAAGATCTGCGAGGTCTGCGGCCACGCCGTGCGCTTCTTCTACCCCGCCGTGGAGGGAACGAGCGAGGCCGTGAAGAACTACCGGCAGTGGAAGCGCTACATGGTTCAGTGACCGCCTGCGCGCCGTGCGCGTGAAGCGGCTGCGCACGCTCGAGGACGCCTCGCGGTGGCTCGAGGGGCTGATCGACGTCGAGCGGACCGACGTCCCCTACGAGCGCCTGGGCCTGGGCCCGATTCGCTGCCTCCTCGCCGCCCTCGGCCATCCCGAACGGGGGCTCTCGATCCTCCACGTGGGTGGATCGAAGGGCAAGGGCTCCACCGCGCTCCTCGCCGAAGCGATCCTGCGCGAGACGGGCGAGCGGGTGGGCGTCTTCACGAAGCCGCACCTCGAGCGCTGGACCGAGCGCTTCCGCATCGACGGCGCGGAGTCGTCGGGGGAGCACCTCGCCGCCGCGCTGGACGAGCTGCGACCCCACGTGGAGCGCCTGCGCAGCGCCTCTCCCGAGACCGCGCCCACCTGGTTCGACGCCACCGTGGCTGCGGCGCTCCTGCTGTTTCGCGAGGCGCGCGTGGACCGGGTGATCCTCGAGGTGGGCCTCGGGGGCCGGCTCGACTCCACGAACGCCGTCGTGCCGCACGCGACCTGCCTCACCACCGTCGAGCTCGAGCACACGGACAAGCTCGGACCGACGCTCGCCGCGATCGCGGGGGAGAAGGCGGGGATCCTGAAGCCGGGGGTTCCCCTCGTGACGGGGCGGCTGCCGGGCGAGGCGGTCGCGGTCGTCGCCGCGCGGGTTCGAGAGCTCGACCTGGCCTGGTCGCGGCTCGGCGCCGAGATCGACGTGGCGGTGGAGGACGTGGGCCTCGACGGCATCCGGTTCCGGGCGACCGACGGATCCTTCGCCCTGGAAGCCGCGCTCCCGCTCCTCGGTGCGCATCAGGCGACGAACGCAGCGCTCGCGCTCGCGTGCGTGCGACGGCTCCCGGGCCGGGCTCCCGATGCGGCGCTCGCGTCGGCGGCGCGCCGGGCGTTCGCGGGCGCGCGCCTGCCCGGACGGGTGGAGCTCGTGGGCCGCCGGCCGTGGCTCGTCGTGGACGCGGCGCACACCGCGGCCTCGGCGCGCGCGCTGGCCGCGGCGCTCGCGCCGATCCCGCGTGCGCGCACGCACCTCGTGCTCTCGGTCTCCGCGGGCAAGGACCTCGCCGCGATCCTCGAGGCGCTCCTCCCGCTCGCGCACACCGTCACCGTGACGCGCGCCGAGCCCGCGCGCTCCCTCG
>DASRUS010000041.1:0-9462 GCA_035687825.1 Myxococcota bacterium
CGGGATCGTCTGGGGACTCTTCGTGGGCGGAGTGATGCTGAAGGTGTTCTACCTTTCGGCACCACGCTGGCTCACGACCGCCCTCTACGTCGCCATGGGGTGGATCGTGCTCGTCGCCATCCCGCCCGTCCTCGAGGCGTATGGCGACGAGGGGCTCTGCCTGCTGGCCGCGGGCGGCATCGTCTACACCGTCGGCGCCCTCGTATACGGCGTGCGGCGACCCGACCCCTTCCCGCGCTGGATGGGCTTCCACGGCCTGTGGCACCTCTTCGTGCTCGTGGGCGCGGGACTGCACTGGTGGTTCGTCTTCGCCTACGTGCTGTGACCGATCACGCCGCCGGCTCGATCTTCGGCATCTTCGGGCGCGAGCTCGGCCCCGAGGGCATCGCTCCCTACACCGAGCTCCAGTCGATCATTTTGCCGCCGCGGGCCTGATGCGCCTCCGATCGATCCGGCGGCCCCGTTGACGGAGGCCCCGAAGCCGCGGAAGCATCCCGCCGTGCGCTGGCTCGTCCGCTCCGTCCTCGCCGTGCTGACGCTCGCCCTGCTCGGTGCGGTCGCGCTCTTCGGTGGGCTCGGGCCCCGGGCCTTCGTGCCGGGAGGAGTGCTGTGGGGCGAGGTTCGCGAGCCGCCCGCGGACTGGTCCTTCACCGACGCGATCGGCGAGATCCAGGTGCAGACCCACGTGGGACCGCTCCCGTGGTCGGTCACCACCTGGGTCCTCTCCGACCAGGGGGAGCTCTTCATCGCCGCGGGCTACTGCGAACGCGTCTGGACGCATCGCGTGATGGCGGACCCGAAGGTGCGGCTCCGGATCGACGGCGTGGTCTACGAGATGCTCGCGCACCGGGTGGCCGACCGGGCCGTGGGCGCGCGGATCGCGCCCGTCGTGCTCCACAAGTACATGGGGATCGCCGCCGACTCCGCCCAGTTCATCCAGGGCGAGACGAAGGGCTGCGTCTTCCGCGTGGAGCCGCGCCCGTGAGGCCGGGGGCGCTCGTGCTCTGCCTCGCCCTCGCCTGCTCGGCGCCCCTCGAGGGCGAGCTCGTCTCGGAGCCCGTCGCCGACTGGTCCTTCCTCGCCGGGGCCGGGGACGTGGCGCTCGCCACGGCGAGCGGACGGCGCTTCCGCACCGTGCAGGCGAAGCCCTTCGTCCATGGGGGCGCCCTCTACCTCCAGGTCTCCACGATCCTCCCCGCGTCGGATGCGGCGCTCGACGAGCTGCGCGCGGGCGCGGAGCTGCGGCTGCGCGCGCAGGGTCGCGTGCATCCGCTCCGCGCGATCGAGCTCACCACCGGCGCCGAGATCGATCCGATCCTCCCGACCCTCGTGCGCGAGACCCTCGCGATCGAGGCCACGGGCCTGCGCTGGGATCCCGAGCCCGCGCGCTACCCGGGCACCCAGATCCGGCAGTGGTTCTTCCGGCTGGAGCCGGCCGCGGGCTGACGCCCGCTCGTGCCGGTAGCGAGAGCGGAGCTACGCGATCGCGTCGATCGCCTCGCGCAGCCGCCGGACGCCCTCGCGGATCCCGCTCTCCCGGAGCGAGGCGTAGCCGAGGAGCAGCTCGGCGCGCGCGGGCGGCCGCGCGTAGAACGGCGCGGCCGGGTAGACGCCCACCCCGCGCTCGCGACACGCCTCGCGCAGGCGGCGCACGTCGCGCGCCGGAAGCTCCTCGAGGCGCAGCAGCACGTGCAGACCCGCGCTCGCCCCGAGCACGCGTGCGCGCGGGCCGAGCTCGCGGTCGAGCGCCTCGACGAGCGCGCGGCGGCGCGAGGCGACGCGCGCCCGCGCGCGGCGGACGTGACGCTCCAGATGTCCCTCGGCAATGAAGTCCGCGAAGGCGAGCTGCTCGAGCGTGGCCGTGCCCGTGTCGGCGAGCGCCTTCGCGGCCTGGAGGGGCCCGGCGAGGGGAACCGGCGCCACGAGCCAGCCGATGCGCAGCGCGGGAAACAGGAGCTTCGACGCCGTGCCGGTGTAGAGCACGCGGCCGTGTCGGTCGAGCGCCTGCAAGCACTCGAGCGGCCGCCCCTCGAAGCGGAACTCCCCGTCGTAGTCGTCCTCGAGGATCCAGGCGGAACGGCTCCGGGCCCACTCGAGGAGCGCGAGCCGGCGCGGGAGCGAGAGCACGCCGCCCGCCGGGAACTGATGCGAGGGCGTGACGCAGGCGAGCCGCGCGCCCTCCACGGCGTCGAGATCCTGCACGCGGAGCCCCTGCTCGTCGACTGGGACGTGGACGAGCTTCGCGCCGAGCGCGGTGAGGCAGAACGAGAAGCCCGTGTAGTGGGGCTCCTCGAGCACGACCACGTCACCGGGGTCCACGAGGAGGCGCGTCGCGAGGTCGATGGCCTGCTGCGAGCCCTGGACCGCGACGATCTGCTCGGGCGAGCACACGACCCCCCGCGCACGCGCGAGATACCCCGCGAGCGCCTCGCGGAGCTCGTCCGCCCCGCCCGGGGGCTGATACGCGAGGCGCTTCACCGAGAGACGTCGCGCGCGCCGGCCGAGGATCCGCGCCCAGGTCGCCAGCGGGAGATCCGCGTAGGCGGGCTCTCCGTATCGGAAATCGTACGCGACGCGCTCCCGCGGCAGGCTCCAGGAGGCGTGGCCGCGCGGGACGCCGGCCTCGAGCCGGCGCCCGAAGGCGGAGAGGCGCGGCGTCTCCCCGGGCCGCTCGCGCACCTGGCTCGCGCGACCCGCGCGAGCGGCCCGCAGCGGCAGGGCCTCGGCGACGTAGGTCCCGGAGCCGCCTCGCGTCGTAGCGTAGCCCTCCGCGACGAGCTGCTCGTAGGCCTGGAGCACCGTGTTGCGCGACACGCCGAGCTCGCGCGCCAGCGCGCGCGTCGAGGTGAGCCGCTCGCCGCCCCGCAGGCGTCCGGCGAGTACGGCGGCGCGGAGCGCGCGATGGGTCTGGCGGTGCAGGGGTCCTTCGCCGTCGAGCCGGAGCCAGAGCACGGGTCCTCCGCGCGAAAGTGGTACCACGATTCTAATCGAAAGTGGATCTTTTCTGGGATCGCTCTCGGAGCGATGCTCCCCTCGATCCGCGGGCCGGCGCGGACGAGGAGGCTGCCATGTCGGTGAGCGATCTCGAGCGCTTTCTCGGCTACGTGCGGGCCTTCGAGCTCGTCTACCTGACCGATGCGTGGGCGGCGCTCGAGCCGCACCTCGCCCAGGATGTGGGGCACGTCGTGCACTCCGAGGGGTCGCTCCGCATGGACGACCGCGGGCGCGCGGCGGTGATCGAGGGCCTCCGCCGCAGCGTGCACGGCATGGATCGCCGCTTCGACGTCCGCATCCCCGAGCTCGTGGAAGGACCGCTCGTCCGCGCCGACGGCGTCTGGATGCGTTTCTCCCTGCGCCTGCGGCGCGCGGGCCTCCCGGAGCTCCACGTCGAAGGCGAGCACGTCGCCGAGTACGCCGGGGGGCGCATCGTCCGCATCGAGGAGTGGATCGCGCCGGGGACGGGCGAGCGGGTCGATGCCTTCCTGGCCGAGCACGACGCACGCCTGTGCCCCGTCGGCGCGCCGGCCGTCCCCGTGAGCGACCCTCGCGACGCCCGTGACCTCGAGGCGGCGCTCCTGCGAACGCTCGCGCGCGCCTACGGCAGCGCCAAGAGCCGGCAGGACGTCGGCGCGGCCCTGGCGCTGTGCAGCGAGGACTTCGTGCTCGAGACGGTGTGCATGGGCCTCGCGAGCCGCGATCGCAAGGAGGCCGAGCAGCAGCTCGCCCTCTTCTTCCACGTCTTCCCCGACTACCGG
Organism: Myxococcota bacterium; assembly: GCA_035687825.1. Classification (GTDB taxonomy): domain Bacteria; phylum Myxococcota_A; class UBA9160; order UBA9160; family DASRUS01; genus DASRUS01. Next base: position 3,756 of record DASRUS010000041.1, read on the forward strand.
GTGAGCCTCGACGGCATGGCCACCGGCGAGGGCGTCGTCGCGTGCTGGGGACGCGCGCGCCTCACCTGGCAGGGTCCCTTCGCGGGCTTTGCTCCCACGGGGCGGAGCGCCGAGCTCCCGTTCGTCTCGCTCTTCCCGGGCTCGAATGGCACGCTTCGGGGCGAGCGCTTCTTCTTCGACCTGGCGTCGTTGTGCGAGCAGATCGGGCTCCCGCTCGAGGCCGCGCGGCGCGTTGCGGGCGCGGGAAGCACCCTGGAGGCATCCGCATGAAGCTCTACTCGGGACCGCTCAGCCTCTTCTCGGCGAAGGCGCGCATCGCGCTCGCCGAGAAGGGTCTCGCCCACGAGCTCGTGCAGGTCGGCTGGAACCGGCGAACCGCGTACGAGCCGCACCACCCCGACGTGGTCGCGCTGAATCCCAAGGCCCAGGTGCCGATCCTGGTGGACGGCGATGTCGTGGTCTACGACTCGACGCTGATCTTCGAGTACCTCGAAGAGCGCCATCCGGAGCCGCGACTCTATCCCACCGGCGTGGCGGAGCGCGCGCGCTGCCGGCAGCAGGAAGCGGCGGCGGACGAGATCTGGTTTCCCCACCTCTGGAAGATCCTCGAGACGCGCATCTATCGGACCGGCTCGGAGGAGGCCGCCGGAGCCGCACGCCGCGCGCTCGAAGATCTCTACCGCGGCTTCGACGACGCGCTCGAAGGCCACGACTACTACTGCGAAGCCTTCAGCGTGGCCGACATCGGCACGTTCATCTTCGTCACCACAGCGGCGACTCTCGGCGCCCCGCTCGCCCCGGGCCTCGAGCGCATGAACGCCTGGCTGGGTCGCGTCGCCGCGCGCCCCGCGGTGCGCTCGGTGATGGACGACGTGAACGCCGCGGCGGTGAGGCTGCTGGCCCCGGTCGCGCAGGAGACCCGGAGCGCCGCGCCGGGGTCCGCCTCGGTGGTCCCGTCATGAAGACCGTCTTCCGCGCCTGCACGCTCTGCGAGGCGATCTGCGGCCTGCGCTTCGAGGTCGAGGGGGATCGGATCCTGCGCGTGCGGCCCGACGAGGACGATCCGATCTCGCAGGGCTACGTGTGCCCGAAGGGCATGGCGATCGCGAAGGTGCACGACGATCCCGACCGGCTGCGCCAGCCCCTGCGGCGGGTGGCGCCGGACCGCTTCGAGCCGATCGCGTGGCCCGAGGCGCTCGAGCTCGCCGCCGCCGGGCTCGCGCGCGTGCGCGGCCAGCACGGTCGCGACGCGGTCGCCGTCTACTGGGGGAACCCCATCATCCACAACCACGGCGCGCTCCTCGTGCGCCACGCGCTGAACTCTGCGCTCGGTACGCGCAACGTCTTCGGCGCAGGATCGCAGGACGTGAGCCCCCGCTTCGCGACCTCCTACCACCTCTACGGGAGCTCGCTCTCGCTTCCCGTCCCGGACGTCGATCGCACGGACTACTTCCTCTGCGTGGGCGCGAACCCCCTGGTCTCGAACGGGAGCGTCATGACGGCCCCCGACCTGCGCGGTCGGCTGCGCCGCCTGCGCGCGCGGGGCGGCAAGCTGGTGGTCGTGGATCCTCGCCGCAGCGAGACGGCGGACGAGGCCGACGAGCACGTGGCGATCCGCCCGGGCACCGACGCGGCGCTGCTCCTCGCCATGGCCGCCGTGATCGTGCGGAGCGGCGCGGCCGCACTCGATTCCCTGCGCGCGCGATGCTTCGGCTGGGACGAGGTGGAGGCGCGGCTCCGGGTGCTCGATCTCGACGCCTGCGCGGGCTGGACCGGCGTGCCGCAGGAGACGATCGTGCGCCTCGCCCGCGAGTTCGCGGCGCGGCCGTCGTCGGTCGCCTACTCGCGGGTCGGCGTCTGCAACGGGCGCTTCGGCACGCTCGGCACCTACGCCACCGACCTCCTGAACGTCGTCGCGGGGCGCCTCGGGAGCGTGGGCGGCGCGATGTTCCCGACGCCGGCCCTGGACGTGCGGCGGATCACCCGCCCGCTGCGCCTCGACGGTCACGAGCGCTGGCGGACGCGCGTGCGCGGGCTCCCCGAGACGCTGGGCGAGGTCCCCTGCGCGGCCCTCGCGGAAGAGATCGAGACGCCGGGCGTAGGGCAGGTGCGCGCGCTCCTCACGTTCGCCGGCAATCCCGTCCTCTCGGCGCCGAACGGGAAGCGCATCGCGGCCGCCCTCGGCGGCCTCGAGTTCATGGTCTCGATCGACCTCTACGTGAACGAGACCACGCGCCACGCCGACCTGATCCTCCCCCCGGCGTGGTCGCTCGCCGAGGAGCACTTCGACGTGTTCTTCCCCCTCATGTCCGTGCGCAACGCAGTGCGCCGCTCGCCGCCGGTCGTGGAGCGCCGCGAGGGCGAGCTCCACGACTGGGAGATCCTGCTCGCCCTGGTCAACGGGCTCGGCGGCGGGCCGCTGGGCGTGCCCGCGCTCGACGCGGTGTGGCGAGTCGCGGAGCGCCTCGGCGCGCGCTGGTCGCCGGGTCCGCTGCTGGCCTTCCTGCTGCGAACCGGCCGCTACGGCGACCGGTTCCTGCCCTGGCGGAAGGGACTCTCCCCGCGCGACCTCGACGCCGCGCCCCACGGGATCGACCTCGGACCCCTCGAGGCCGGCACGGGGCACGCCGTCTTCCATCGCGGCGGCCGCGTGAAGCTCGCACCGCCGCCGCTCCTGCGCGCCTGGAGCGAGCTCGAGGCCGCGCTCGCGCGGGGCGTCCCGGCGGACGCGCTGCTGCTCATCGGGCGCCGCGATCTCCGCACGAACAACTCCTGGATGCACAACGTCCCCTCCCTCGTGTCGGGCTCGGAGCGCTGTCTCCTCTTCGTCCACCCGAAGGACGCCGAGGCGCGCGGGCTCACCGACGGCGAACACGCGATCCTCGAGAGCCGCGTCCATCGCGGCGCGGTGCGCGTGCGCGTCACCGAGGAGATCGCCCCCGGCGTGGTGAGCCTTCCCCACGGCTGGGGACACGCGGCGTCGGCGGCCTGGCAACGCGTGGCCGGACACCACGCGGGCGTCTCCGTCAACGATTGGACGGACGACGCTCAGGTGGAGGGCGTCGTGGGCCAGTCGATCCTGAACGGCGTACCCGTGCAGCTCCACGCCCTGGGCCGGGGCGAGGCGGCCGCGCGCGAAGTCGCGTAGGAGGAGGCATGCTCGAGCTCTGGAAGAAGCCGCCCGACTTCGCGGACGTCGGCTCCGCCCGGATCGCGTGGCGCGCGGTCGGACGCGGCGAGCCCCTGCTCCTGCTCCACGGCTGGCCGCTCTCGAGCTCGAGCTTCGGGCGACTCGTGCCGCTCCTGGCCGAGCGGTTCAGGTGCTTCCTTCCGGACACGCCGGGGCTCGGCGAGACCGAGTGGCACGAGGCAACCGACTTCCGCTTCGCGGCGCAGGCCGAGAGCTTGCGCCGCTTCGTCGACGCGCTCGGCCTCGCCGGGTACTCGATCCTCGCCTTCGACACCGGAGCCACGATCGCGCGCCAGCTCGCGCTGATCGATCCGCGCCGCGTGCGCCGCCTCCTGCTGCTGAACACCGAGATCCCCGGCCACCGGCCCCCGTTCATCCCACTCTTCCAGCGGACGCTCGGCCTTCCCGGGAGCCGATTCGCCATGCGTGCGCTCCTGCGCTCGCGCGCGCTCCGGCGCTCGTCGCTGGGCTTCGGCGGCTGCTTCGTGGACCTGGGGCTCCTCGACGGCGAGTTCCACGCGCGCGTGGTCACGCCGCTGCTCGCCTCGTCGAGGCGGCTCGAGGGTGCGCGCCGGTATCTCGCCGGGATCGACTGGGAGCTCGTCGACGGCCTGGCGCGACGCCACCGCGAGATCGCGGCGCCCGTCCTCTTCGTGTGGGGCGAGGACGATCCGACCTTCCCGATCGAGCGCGCCCGCGACATGCTGCCGCAGCTCGAGCGCTGTCGCGGGCTGGTGGCGATCCCGCACGCGCGCCTCCTGGTCCACGAGGAGCAGCCCGCGGCGGTGGCCGACGCGGCGCTGCCCTTCCTGCTGGAGTGACGCCATGACCCGCGCCGAGCGCGCCGCCAGCCCCGAGGAGCGCTCCGCCTTCCTGAAGCGCTTCGAGCGCTTCGGGAGTGCTCCGAGCGTCGAGACCTACCTCGCGCTCTTCCACCCCGAGGGGCGCCTCTACGACGAGGGGATGGAGCGACCCATCGGCGTGTCGGAGATCCCCGCGCACATCGCGGGGGTGCTGGCGCTGGTGCGGGACTTTCGCATGCACATCGAGCGCTGGCGCGCACGCGACGCGCGCGTGTTCGTCGAGGCGCACAACTCGGGCGAGGTCGCGGGGATGTCCGTCGCATGGCGCGCCGTCTACCGGATCGAGCTCGAGGGCTCGCTCGTGCGCGACGGGAGGCGCTACTTCGACCGGGCGCCGCTCCTCGCGCGGCTCGACCCGACCACGCCGACCCTCGACGCGGCTCACGCTCCGCACGAGCGCGGCGGTCCGGTGCCTCCGCCGCGAGGCGCCGTGGCGGCTCGAGAGGTCGCGCCCGGGGAGATCGTGGGCGAGTGCACCCGCGCGTGGCGGGAGGACCGACCCGAGGCGATCGCCGAGCTCTTCCGCGAGGACGGCTCGCTCCTCGCACCCGGTCTGCCCGGCCCCGTGGGCGGGGGAGGGATCGCCGCGTACTACCGCCGGCTCGCCGCCCTGCTCGGCGGCGCGCGCCTGGCGCCGCGCTCCTGGGCCGGTGACGGATCGCTCCTCTTCGTCGAGTGGCGGGCGGACGTTCCGACACCGAACGGTGTCTACGCACTCGGCCTCGTCGACCGCTTCGACCTCGTCCGGGGGCGCGTGCTCGCCGCGCGTTCCTACTTCGAGAGCGTCGCCCTGGCCCGGGCCCTCCAGCCGGGTTGAGCAGGACCCGGCGGCAGCCGCCGCGCTCTGCGATCCTCCATGGCCACGCGCGGGCGCGGGACAGCCGCAGCGCGCCGGCGGCGGGTGGAACGTGGCCCAGCAGGCTTCCTCCAGCGACCGGACCCCGCCGGATGGCGGCTTGATCGAGGTGCGCGTCCGCGACCTGAGCCAGCTCTTCGACTCCATGGACCCGTCGCCGTTCCACGAGAAGGATCTGGACGGCGACGCGGAGGAGTACATCGTCAGCAGCGCCAACGAGCTGCCCGCCCGTACGCCCCTCACACTCGTGGTGCACCTCGACCGGGCGGCGGATCTCCCGGGCGAAGCCACCGTCCTGCGCGACCCGATCCGGGACCATTTCGCCCGGCGCTCGGAGCTCTCACGGCGGGAGCTGCGCCGACTGCTGCGGCGGGGCTGGATCAGCTTGCTGATCGGCCTGGGCTTCCTGGCGGCGGGGCTGCTCGTCGGGGCCTCGGTCGAGCGCTGGATGGGCGAAGGTCACCTCGCGACGATGCTCCGCGAGAGCCTCCTGATCGGCGGCTGGGTCGCCATGTGGAGGCCGATCGAGATCTTCCTCTACGACTGGTGGGTGATCCGGGGCGAGCGGCGGATCTTCGACCGGCTGAGCCGGCTCGACGTGCGGATCGTCTGCACGGGCGCGACGAACGGGACTACTGGATCAACCCCGACACGATCGACCTGTTCGCCGAGCGCGACGGAGGGCCGTCGAAACAGAATCTGATCACGGTCATGGTGTGAGACCGCCGCCCGCTGGAGTAGCCTCCGGGCCTCGTCCCGGAGGCGCCTCCATGGAACGCAGGATGCTCGGCCGCTCCG
>DASRUS010000042.1:0-6578 GCA_035687825.1 Myxococcota bacterium
GCCGCGGCCCGGGCCTCCCGCGAGGCCGAGGGGTCCTCGCGGCGCTACCGCATCGACGGCAACGAGTACGTGGAGGTCGCGACCTCCACGATCCAGTACGAGCACCGCGACGGCTCGCGGACGTTGCGCGTGATCGAGCCCTTCCACCTGCTCGACGCGAGGCTCGACGCGCTGATCGAGGATCCGCGCCTGGTCGAGCCCATGACCGACCTGGTCGGATCCGAGCGCGTCGCGCTCTTCACGGACAAGCTGAATCTCAAGCGCCCGGGGGAGGGCTCGCGCTTCCGCTGGCACCAGGATTCGCCCTACTGGGTCTTCGACTGCGGGCACGTGGACCGGCTGCCCAACGTGATGATCGCCCTCGACGACGCGGACGAGACGAACGGCTGCCTGCGCGTGGTGCGGGGCAGCCATCGCCGCGGGATCCTGCCGGGCCTGCCAGGCCAGGGCGTGCTCGGGCCGCTCTTTACCGACCCGGCGAGCTTCGACGCGGCGGCGCAGGTGCCGGCGGTGATGCCGGCGGGGAGCCTGCTCTTCTTCAGCCCGCACACGGTGCACGGCTCCGAGCCGAACACCTCCGACCACGAGCGACGCGCGTTCGTGCTCACCTACCAGCCCGGGGGCCACCGCATGTTCAAGCTCGACGCCGTCCGCGCCGCGGGCGCCTGAACTTCGGGGACGTTCCACCTGGATCCCAAATTCAGGGACACTCCACTCCCGGGTCCGCGAGGGCCTGGAGTGTCCCCGAAGTTGCGAACGCGGTGGAACGTCCCCGAAGTTCACTGGGCGGCTTCGAACTCGCGGCGCAGCGCGTCGTAGTCGCGGGCCACCGGGAACTGCGGGAACTCGCGCGCCACGGCGTCCGGCGGGCAGAAGAGGATGCCCGCGTCCGCCTCGGCGAGCATGGCCGTGTCGTTGTAGGAGTCGCCCGCGGCGACGACCCGGTAGCGCAGCTCGTGGAACGCGCGCACCGCCTGGCGCTTCGGGTCCTTCTGCCGGATCCGGTAGTCGAGGATGCGGCCGTCCTCCGCCACGACGAGGCGGTTGCAGAGCAGCAGCGGCTGTCCGAGCTGCCGCATGAGCGGCGCGGCGAATTCGTAGAAGGTGTCGGAGAGGATCGCCACCTGGAAGCGCTCGCGCAGCCAGGCGAGGAACGCGGGCGCGCCCTCCAGCGGACCCATCCGCGCGATCACGCCCTGGATGTCCGGCAGGCCCAGGCCGCGCTCGGCGAGGATCGCGAGGCGGCGTCGCATGAGCGCGTCGTAGTCCGGCACGTCGCGCGTCGTGAGTCGCAGCTCCTCGATGCCGGTCTGCTCGGCGAAGCCGATCCAGATCTCCGGAACGAGCACCCCTTCGAGGTCGAGACAGGCGACGTGCACGGCGCGCGCAGGGTAGCAGCCCGTTCGGGGGCCGCGTCCGGAAGTGCGATAGCATCCCGCGCATGCGCTCCCCCGAGGCGGCGCTCGCCTGCTCTTCGACCCCGGCTCACGCGGCGCGACCCCGTCGGCGGCTCCCGACGTTGGCCCTCGCGGCGCTGTTCGCGGGCGGCGCGGTCGCCTGCGGCGGCGGCGACGACGCGCCCGCCGGCGCCCGGCAGGGCGAGGAGACCGTCGAGCTCGTGACGCTCGCGCCCGAGGAGCTGCGCCACGTGGTGGAGATCCCGGGCCAGCTCGAGTCGGAGTACACCGTCGAGGTGCGTTCCGAGGTCGAGGGCATCGTCGCGAGCATCGACTTCAGCGAAGGGCAGCAGGTCGAGGCAGGGCGCGTGCTGTTCCGCCTGCGCGACGACGAGCAGCGCGCGCGCCTCCAGGAGGCCGAGGCGCAGCTCGCCCTCGCGGTGGAGGTGCACCGGCGCACCCAGGAGCTCGCCCAGCGCAACGTCTCCTCCGCGGCGCAGCTCGACCGCGCGTCAGCGGAGCTCGGCGTGGCGCGCGCGCGCGTCGAGATCGCGCGCGTCGAGCTCGAGAAGACCCGCATCCGCGCTCCCTACGCCGGGGTGGTGGGGGCGCGGCTCGTCTCCGCGGGCGAGCGCGTGCTCGAGGACACGCGCCTCGTGCAGCTCGACGCCATCGACCGCCTCCAGCTCGTCTTCTCGCTCCCCGAGGTCTCGGTGGGCGTCGTGCATCCGGGTGTACCCGTCTCGATCCGCGTGGCGCCGTACCCGGACGAGCGCTTCACGGGCGAGGTCTTCTTCGTGTCGCCCACCCTCGACCCGGAGGGGCGGCGCCTCGTGCTGAAGGCGTGGATCCCGAACCCCGGCGGCCGCCTGCGCCCCGGCCTCTTCGCCACGATCGAAGCGGAGATCGAGCGGCGGCCGGATGCGCTCCTCGTCCCGGAGTCGTCGCTGGTCCACGACCTCGACGGGACGCACGTCTGGCGGGTCGGCGAGGACCGCAAGGCCGAACGCGTCCCGGTGGACGTGGGTCTGCACGTGGACGGCCGCGTCGAGGTGCGCGGCGGGCTGCGCCCCGGCGACGTGATCGTGCGCGCGGGCACGCACAAGCTCCAGCCCGGCAGCGTGGTGAAGGCCGCCGAGTCGCCCTCCGCCCACGCCGCGGACACCGAGGCCCAGGGCCGGGACTCGTGAGGATCTCCGAGATCTCCATCGAGCGTCCGGTGCTCGCCAGCGTCATGTCGCTCGTGATCGTGCTGTTCGGGTTGATCGCGCTCGTGCGGCTTCCGAACCGCGAGCTGCCGGACGTGGATCCGCCCATCGTCTCCGTCACCACCGTCTATACCGGCGCCGCCCCCGAGGTGGTGGAGACCTCCGTCACGCAGCCCCTCGAGGACCAGATCATCGGGATCGAGGGCGTGCGCCACGTGACCTCGGTGAGCCGCGAGCAGGTCTCCCAGATCACGGTGGAGTTCGAGCTCGACCGCGAGCTCGAGGCCGCAGCGAACGACGTGCGCGACCGCGTGGCGCGCGCCCGGCGCGAGCTTCCCGAGGAGGTGGAGGAGCCGGTCGTCGCGAAGCAGGAGGCGGACGCCTCGCCGATCCTGTGGCTCGCCATGTCGGGCCCGGGCACGACGCAGATCGAGCTCTCGAAGATCGCCGACACCCGCATCAAGGACCGCCTGGGGAAGCTCCCGGGCGTGGCGACCGTGCTGATCGGCGGCGAGCGCCGCTACTCGATGCGCGTGTGGATCGACAACGAGCAGCTCACCGCCCACGGGCTCACCATCGCCGACGTGCGGGCGGCCCTCCAGCGCGAGAACGTGGACATCCCGTCGGGCCGCGTGGAGAGCTCGGACGTGGAGTACACGGTCCGCAGCCTGGGAGAGCTGCGCAGCGTGGCCGCCTACGAGGGTCTGATCGTCGCCACCCGCAACGGCGAGGCCGTGCGGCTGCGCGACGTGGCGCGCGTGGAGGCGGGCCCCGAGGACGAGCGCAAGATCGTGCGCTTCGACGGGCTCCCGGCGCTGGGTCTCGGCGTGGTGAAGCAGTCCAAGGCCAACACGCTCAGCGTGGCGGCCGCGGTGCGCGACGAGCTCGGGCGCCTGAACCGCGAGCTGCCCGAGGGCGTGCGGATCGACGTGGCCTACGACGCCTCCGACTACATCCGCCGCTCGATCCAGGACGTGAGCCTCACGATCTTCGAGGCGATCGCGCTGGTCGTGCTCGTGATCTACCTGTTCCTGCGCTCGCTCCGCGCCACCATCATCCCGGCGGCGGCGATCCCCGTCTCCATCCTGGGCACCTTCGCGATCCTCTACTTCACGGGCTTCACGATCAACACGCTGACGCTGATGGGGCTCACGCTCGCCATCGGGCTCGTGGTGGACGACGCGATCGTGGTGCTGGAGAACGTGACGCGCTGGGTGGAGCAGGGGGCGACGCCCCTCGAGGCCGCGCGGCGCGGCATGCGCGAGATCTCCTTCGCGGTCGTGGCGGCCACCGTCTCCGGGGTGGCCGTGTTCCTGCCGCTCACCTTCCTCCAGGACACGACGGGGCGCCTGTTCCGCGAGTTCGCGGTGACCGTGGCGTCGGCGCTCCTCATCTCGGGCTTCGTGGCCCTGACGCTCTCGCCCGCGCTGTGCGCCCGGGTGCTCTCGCGCGCGCGCCGCGAGCACGGCTTCAAGGCAGTTCTCGCGCGCGCCACCGACGGCCTCTCCACCGGCTATACACGAGCCCTCGCTCCCGTGCTCGGGCGGCCACGCCTGGCGGCCCTGCTGGGGCTCGCCTGGCTGGGCCTGGGCCTGCTCCTCTACCGCGCGCTCCCCCAGGAGCTCATCCCCGACGCCGACCGCGACACGGTGCTCGCCTTCACGCGCGCTCCCGAGGGCAGCACCATCGAGTATACGGATCGCTACCAGCGCCAGGCAGAGCAGCTCGTGCTCGACGACCCCGTGGTGGCACGCGTGTTCTCGGTGGTGGCGCTCGGCATCGGCACGCCGGGTCTCGTGAACGAGGGCTTTCTGTGGGTGAGCCTGGTGCCCCGCGACGAGCGCGACGAGAGCCAGGCGGAGGTGGTGGACCGCCTGCGTCCGCGTCTGGGCGAGATCTCCGGGATCCGCGCCTTCGCGTTCAGTCCCTCGCCGCTGCGCGGCTTCGGCAACACGCCCGTCTCCCTCGTGATCCAGGGGCCCGAGCTGAAGGAGCTCGCGCGCATGGCCGACGAGGTGGTGGCGCGCCTCGACCAGGAGCCCGGCTTCGAGAACGTGCGCAGCGACCTCTTCCTCAACAAGCCCCAGCTCGAGGTGGTGATCGACCGCGAGCGCGCGAGCGACCTCGGCGTCTCCGCCCGCGACATCGCGTCCACGCTCCAGATCCTGCTCGGCGGGCTCGACCTCTCCACCTTCAAGCTCGAGGGCGAGACCTACGACGTGATCGCCCAGCTGCCGCGCGGGCACCGCTCGCGGCCCCAGGACGTCGTGGACCTCTACGTGCGGAGCCACGACGGCCGACTCGTCTCGCTCTCCCAGGTGGTGGAGGCGCGCGAGACCGTCGCGCCGCGCGCGCTCCCCCACCACGACCGGCTGCGCGCCGTCACGATCCAGGCCGAACTCTCCACGCTCTCCCAGGGCGAGGCGCTCGAGAAGACGCGGGCCATCGCGGAGGACGTGGTGCCCGACGCCGGGGGCTACCGGATCGCCTTCTCCGGCGAAGCCGAGCGCTTCTTCGAGGCGGGGAGCGCGCTCGTCTTCGCCTACGGGCTCGCGCTCCTGGTGGTCTACCTCGTGCTCGCCGCGCAGTTCGAGAGCTTCGTCCACCCCCTCACCATCCTCGTGGCGGTTGCGCTCTCCTTCACCGGGGCGCTCGTGGCGCTGCTCGCGGTGGGCGACACCCTGAACGTCTACAGCAAGATCGGCCTCGTGATGCTCGTCGGCCTGGTGACGAAGAACTCGATCCTGATCGTCGAGTTCGCGAATCAGCTCCAGGCGCGCGGAATGGGGCTGCTCGAGGCGACGCTCCAGGCGTCGAGCACGCGCTTCCGCCCCATCCTCATGACGGCGCTCTCGACGATCGTCGGCATCCTGCCCATCGCGCTCGGCCTCGGCGCGGGCGGCGAGAGCCGCGCGCCGCTCGGCGTAGCGGTCGTGGGCGGCATGCTGTTCTCGACGCTGCTCACGTTCTTCGTGGTGCCCGCAACCTACGTGGCCGTGGCGCAGCTCCGCGAAGCCCTCGGCGCCCGGGCGCGCCGTGCCGAGGTGCCCGGATCCCTCCCGGCGGACGCGAAGCCAGCCTACGGTTCGAGTATGGGGTGCAGCCGCTGCGCTGGCGCCGTCTCGCGCAGCTTCTTCAGCGCGCGCGCCTCGAGCTGCCGCACGCGCTCGCGCGAGAGGCCGAGCGACTGCCCGATCTGCTCGAGGGTGTGCTCCTCCTCGCCGCCCAGGCCGTAGCGCAGGCGCAGGATGAGCTGCTCGCGATCGGTCAGGCTCGAGATCAGCGAGCCGACGCCCGAGCGCATGCGGTCGCTGTCGAGGTCGCCGTCGGGCGACTCGCCGGCCGCGTCGGCCACGAAGTCCTCGAGGCGCTTCTCGGTCCCCGCCACGGACGATTCGAGGGAGATCGCCTCGCGCGAGAGCCGGTCGAGGGACTCGATGGCCTCGAGGTCGGTGCCGAGCGCGGGCGCCAGCTCCGCAGCGGTGGGATCGCGGCCGAGCTTGCCCGTGAGCTCCGCGCGCACGCGCTGGCTGCGCTGCAGCCGGTCGTGGACGTGGGAGGGCAGCCGGATCGTGCGCGAGTGGTTCTGGATGGCGCGCACCAGGGCCTGCCGGATCCACCACACGGCATAGGTCGAGAACTTGAAGCCGCGGCGGTGGTCGAACTTCTCCACCGCGCGGATCAGCCCCAGGTTCCCTTCCTGAATCAGGTCCGGGAATGAGAGGCCGAGGTTGCGGTAGTCCTTCGCGATCGCCACGACGAGCTTCAGGTTGTGCTCGATGAAGCGGTTCTTGACGTCCGTCATGCGGGCGTGAGCCGCTTCGACCCGCTCGATCTGCTCGCGCATCCGCGCCCGCGTGATGCCGGCCTCGCCCTCGAGGGAGCGGAGCTTCCGCGACCCGACGCGCGCCTTCTGCATGGCGGCGCCGAGCGCCAGGCTGCGCTGGCGCAGCTCGCCGAGGAGCGCGAGGGA
>DASRUS010000043.1:0-5283 GCA_035687825.1 Myxococcota bacterium
GAGGTCTTCGACGTGCAGGGCGCGGGCGACACGACCATCGCCGCGCTCGTGCTCTCGCTGCGCGCGGGGGCGACGCTGCTCGAGGCCGCGGTGATCGCGAACGCCGCGGCCGGCGTCGTGGTGGGCAAGGCCGGCACCGCCACGGCGAGCCCCGCCGAGGTGCGGAGCCTGCTGCCCGCGGCCATCGAGGCGGCGCGCACGTGATCCGTAGCATGACCGGGTTCGGCGCCGCGACCTTCGAGGTGGAGGGCCAGCGCTTCGCGCTGGAGATCCGCTCGGTGAACCATCGCTTCCTGGACGTCCAGATCCGCCTGCCGCGGGCGCTCGGGAAGCTCGAGGCGGAGCTGCGCGCCGAGCTCAAGCGCCGCTTCGCGCGCGGGCGCTTCGACGTGGGGGTGACGCCGCCCGGGGGCGCGGGGAGCCTGCAACGCGTGCGCGTGGACCCCGCGGTGGTGGCGGAATACGTCACCGCCGCCGCGGAGCTCCAGCGCTCGCAGCCCGTCGTGGGCGTCCTCGACCTGACCACGCTGTTCTCGCTGCCCGGCGTCGCGAGCTTCGTGGAGGCGGAGCTCCCGGAGGACGCGCTGCGCGCGGGGCTCGGCGCGGCGCTGGACGTCGCCGCGAGCGCCCTCGACGCCATGCGCGCGGCGGAGGGCAAGGTCCTCGTGCAGGACCTGCGCGCGCGCCTCGACCGGGTGGAGGAGCTCGCGGGCGCGCTCGACGCCCGCGCGGGCGACGTGCGCGCCGCGGTGCGCGAGCGCCTGCGGCGACGCCTCGCGGAGCTCGGCCTGGAAGCGGGCGCGCTCGACCCGGCGCGCGTGGCCCAGGAGATCGCGCTGGCCGCGGAGCGCCTCGACTTCGCCGAGGAGACCGTGCGCGTGCGCAGTCATCTGGCGCAGTTCCGCGCGCTCCTCGAGCTCGCCGAGCCCGTGGGCCGCAGGCTCGACTTCCTGCTACAGGAGCTCGCGCGCGAGGCCAACACGATCGGCTCGAAGTGCGCCGACGCGCCCCTCTCGCACCTCGTGGTGGAGCTCAAGGCCGAGCTCGAGCGCTGCCGCGAGCAGGTGCAGAATGTCGAGTGAGCGCAAGGCGGCCGAGCGGACGCCGGCCCCCCCCGCCGAGCGCGAGGCGGGGCGGCTCGCCGGCGCGCTCAAGCTCCTGAACATCGGCTACGGGAATCTCGTCATCGCCTCGCGCGTGGTGGCCATCGTCGCGCCGGGCTCGGCGCCCATGAAGCGGCTGCGCGACGAGGCGTCGAGCCGCGGCAAGCTCCTCGACGCCACGCAGGGGCGGCGCACACGCTCGATCCTGCTGACCGACAGCGACCACGTGATCCTCTCGGCCGTGAACCCCGAGACCATCGCCGCCCGCTTCCTCGAGGAGGCGAGCGGCGGCGAAGGCGGTTGAGCTTGGCGGTGCAGCGCGGGATCGCGATCGTGGTGGCGGCGCCTTCCGGGGCGGGGAAGACCACCGTGTGCCGTCGTCTCGTGGAGGACGACGCGAAGCTCGTCTTGTCCGTCTCGCACACCACGCGACCGCGCCGGGCGCGAGAGGTCGAGAGCGTCGACTACCACTTCGTGTCGCGCCCGGAGTTCGAGCGGCTCATCGCCGCCGGCGCGTTCCTCGAGTGGGCCGAGTACAGCGGCAACCTCTACGGCACGAGCTGGGCATCGATCGAAGCACCCCTCGGCGCGGGTCGCGACGTGCTCCTCGAAATCGAGGTGCAGGGCGCGCGCCAGGTCCGCGCGCGGCTGCCCGAAGCGCTCCTCGTGTTCCTGATCCCGCCCTCCCTCGGCGCCCTGGAGGCGCGGCTGCGGACGCGCGGCACCGACGGCCCGGAGGAGATCGAGCGCCGCCTCGCCATCGCGCGCCGCGAGCTCGCGGCGCTGGACCTCTTCGACTACGCGGTCGTGAACGACGAGCTCTCGGACGCGGTCGAGCGTCTGCGCGGGATCGTGGCCGCCGAACGCGCCGGCGCGCCCCAGGCGCTGCGGGAGAGGTACGCGCCGAAAAATCTCGCCCCGGAGCTGCGCCGCGCGCTCGGGGTCGGGTGACGTCGCCAGGGTGAGCCGGCCGGGGCGAGGGGGTCTGGCGAAGAGCTCGCCCGCCGACGGCAGTTTCCGTCTCCGTCCAGATCCTGCTAGACTCACCGAAACCCCCGGTCCTACAGGGGAATCATCGCCGCTTGCTGCGCTTCAACGACATCGCCGACCGCGTGCTCGAGTACAACCCGGGCTGCAACCTCACGCTGCTCCAGCGCGCCTACGTGTTCTCGGCGAAGGTCCACGAGGGTCAGGCGCGCCTCTCCGGCGAGCCGTATCTGATCCATCCCCTCGAGGTCGCGGGCCTCCTCGCCCAGCTCCACCTCGACGACGTCGCCATCACCGCGGGCCTGCTCCACGACACGGTGGAGGACACGCTCACCACGCTGGACGAGATCCGCAGGCTCTTCGGCGAGGAGGTGGCCTTCCTGGTGGAGGGCCTCACCAAGATCGCGAAGATCGAGTTCAGCTCCGCCCGGGCGCGCCAGGCGGAGAACTTCCGCAAGATGCTCCTCGCGATGTCCGAGGACATACGCATCCTGCTCATCAAGCTCGCCGACCGCCTGCACAACATGCGGACGCTCCAGTTCATGTCGGACGAAGCGCGGCGCCGCACCGCCCAGGAGACCCTCGACATCTACGCGCCACTCGCGCACCGGCTCGGCATCGACTGGATGAAGCGCGAGCTGGAGGAGCTGGCCTTCCGCGCGCTCCAGCCCGAGGTGGCGGCCGAGCTCGAGCGCAAGCTGAGCGTCTCGCGTGCCCCGCGCGAGCGTTACATCGAGGAGGTGATCGGCGTCGTCTCCGCGAAGCTCGGGGCCGCGGGCCTCGAGGCGGAGGTGACGGGGCGCCTCAAGGACCTTTCGTCGATCCACGCGAAGATGGAGTCGCAGGGTGTTCCCCTCGACGAGATCTACGACGTGATCGCGTTTCGCATCGTGCTCGACGGCGAGAGGGATACGGTCTACGCGGCCCTCGGCATCGTCCACGGCACCTGGCGGCCGGTGCCGGGGCGCTTCAAGGACTACGTCGCGCTGCCCAAGCCCAACGGCTACCAGAGCCTGCACACCACCGTGATCGGCCCCTACGGCGAGCGCATGGAGGTGCAGATCCGCAGCCAGGAGATGCACCGCAACGCCGAGCTCGGCATCGCCGCGCACTGGAAGTACAAGGAGGGCGACCAGCGCGGCAAGAAGGGCGACGAGAGCAAGTTCGCCTGGCTGCGCCAGCTCGTGGAGTGGCACCAGGAGCTCTCGGATCCCCACGAGTTCATCGACACGGTGAAGGTGGATCTCTTCCCCGACGAGGTCTTCGTGTTCACGCCGAAGGGCGACGTGATCAACCTGCCGCGCCAGGCCACGCCCGTGGACTTCGCCTACGCGATCCACACGCAGGTCGGGGAGCACTGCTCCGGCGCGCGCGTGAACGGCAAGATGGTGACGCTGCGCCACGTGCTGCGAAACGGCGACACGGTGGAGGTGATGACGAGCCCGGCGCAGAAGCCGCGCAAGGACTGGCTCGAGTTCATCGTCTCCGGCAAGGCGCGCAGCAAGGTCCGGCACGCGATCCGCATCGCCGAGAACGAGCGCAGCCGCGAGCTCGGCCGCGAGATCCTCGAGCGCGAGCTGCGCCGGGCGGGGCTCTCGCTGGCGCGGCTATCGGAGAGCGGCGAGCTCGAGGCCGCGGCGAACGCCGAGGTGGAGGGCGGCGTGGAGGGGCTCTTCTCCGCGCTGGGCTACGGGAAGCTGCCCGCCGCCCAGGTGCTCCGGCGGCTCCGCCCGGACGCGCTGCCCGCGCCGGCGGAGCCCGAGAAGAAGCGGCGCGGCTTCTTCCGCCGACCGAAGCCGTCGTCGTCGAGCGGGATCCGGGTCAGCGGGATGGGCGACGTGCTGGTGCGCTTCGGCCAGTGCTGCGCGCCGCTGGCGGGGGACGAGGTGGTGGGCTTCGTGACCCGCGGGCGCGGCGTCACGGTCCACGTGAAGGACTGCCGCAAGGTGTTCGCCCTCGATCCCAACCGCCGGATCGAGGTGGCGTGGGACGAGCAGGCGGACGAGCGGCGCAAGATCCGCATCCGGGTGCTCTCCATCGACCAGCCCGGGATCCTCGCGCAGGTGACGAAGTCGATCTCCCAGGCGGGGATCAACATCGGGGGCGCGCGCGTCACCACCCAGCCGGATCAGAAGGCGAACCACACCTTCGACCTGTGGGTCGCCGACGTGAAGAGCCTGAGCGCGGTGATGAAGGAGATCCAGCGCATCCGGGGCGTGCTCTCCGTCGAGCGGGTCCGGGCGTGACGCGTCCCCGCGTCTCCGCGTCCATCATCTGCCAGAACGAGGCAGCGCACATCGAGGCGTGCCTCGCGAGCGTGGGCTGGTGCGACGAGATCGCGGTCGTCGATTCCGGCAGCACCGATCGCACCGTCGAGCTCGCGCGCAAGGCGGCGACCCGGGTGGTCCACCACGACTGGCCGGGCTACGCCGCGCAGAAGAACTTCGCCCTGGAGCAGGCGACGGGCGACTGGGTGCTCTCGCTCGACGCCGACGAGCGCTGCACGCCGGAGCTGCGCGACGCGATCCTCGCGGCAATCTCGGCGGACTCGGGCGCGGTGGGCTTCGAGGTCCGCCGCCACGTCTTCTACCTGGGCCGCTGGATCGACCACGGCGGCTGGTACCCGGACTGGAAGCTCCGCGTGATCCGGCGCGGCAGTGGGCGCTTCACGGGCGTCGATCCGCACGACAAGCTCGTGGCCGACGGCCCCACCGCGCGCCTCGAGGCCGACCTCGTCCACTTTACCTACGATCGCTTCGCGGACCACATCGACACGCTGCAACGCTTCTCGGACGTGGTCGCCGGAGAGTGGCTGGGGCAGGGGCGGCGCTTCTCCCTCGTGCGGGCGCTCGTGCACCCCCCCGTGAAGTTCCTCGAGTGCTTCGTGTGGAAGCGCGGCTTCCTGGACGGCTGGCCGGGCTTCGTGATCGCCGCGGCCTCCGCGTTCTACGTCTTCGCCAAGCACGTGAAGCTCTGGGAGCGGACGGAGCTCGGCGCGCAGACGCGCCCGTCTTGAGGATCCTCCAGGTCACGAGCGACTGGAAGTGGACCGGCCCCGCCGAGCCCATGCTGCGCCTCGCCCTCGCCCTACGCGGGCGCGGCCTGGCGGTGGAGATCGCGTGCCCCGAAGCGCCCGCCCCGGGCGCGCGCTCGCTCGCCGGGGAGGCGCGCGCCGCGGGCCTGGCGCCGCGCC
>DASRUS010000044.1:0-2113 GCA_035687825.1 Myxococcota bacterium
TCACCAACGCGAGGTCTGCCCGCACGGGATCGTGGTGCGCGCCGACGACCGCCGCGTGGTCTTCTCCGGCGACACGGGCTGGTTCGACGCCCTGCCGCGCCACGTGGGGGCCGCCGACCTCTTCATCTGCGAGTGCACGAACGTCGAGCCGATCTTCGAGTACCACCTGAGCCTCGAGGAGCTCGCGGCGCGGCGCGACGACTTCGACTGCGCGCGGATCGTCGCGACCCACCTGGGGGCCGAGATGGCGACGCGGCGCGGCGCGTGCGAGCTCGAGACCGCGGACGACGGCATGGTGATCCGGTTGTGATTTGCTCCGCTCGCCTACGGCTCGCTGCGCGGCCGGGCTTGGGACTCCGACAGCGCGGTTGGGATCGCTCGCGGCGCGCGGGCTTTCAGCGAGCGGGACCGGCGCGATCCAGCCCGGCCTTGCCCGGCTTCGCCGACCAGGTCGCTCCGATCGCGCCCGTCAGCGTCGGATTCCGCCTGATCTCCCGGGCACGATCTCGCCGAGCACGGTCGCGCGCGCGGCACCGGTGCAGCGCGGGAGGTGGTTCGGGATCCCGAGGAGCGCGTTGCGCCCGAGGAGCGAGAAGGCCATCGCCTCCGCGGCGTCGGAGGGCACGCCCGCGGCTTCGAAGGTCTCCACGGGGACGCCGGGGAGATCGCGGCGCAGCGCGTCGAGCACCGCCGGGTTGCGCGCCCCGCCGCCTCCCACGAGCAGCCGATCAAGCTTCGACGAACGCTCGAGAAAGTTGTCGTAAGCCATGGACACCGCTCGTGAAGTGAACTCGACCAACGTAGCCACCAGAGCGTCCGGATCGCGGCCCTGGGACTGCCACTCCCGCGCCAGGGCCTCGGCCTCCGCGAGGCCGTAGCGCTCGCGTCCCGTCGATTTCGGCGGCGGCCGGCGCAGGAAGGCGTCGTCGAGGAGCCGCGCGAGGAGCGTCGCGTCCACGCGGCCTCGCCGCGCCCGGGCGCCGTCGCGGTCCATGCGCTCGCGCCCGCCCGTCTGCGCGCGCACGACCCCGTCGAGGAGCGAGTTCGCGGGGCCCACGTCGAACGCGACGACCGCGTCGGGATCGCCGCCGCGCGGGAGCCAGGTCACGTTGGCGATCCCGCCGAGGTTCAGGACGAGGCGGGACTCGCGCGGATCGCCGAACGCGGCGAGGTGGAAGAACGGCGCCAGCGGCGCGCCCTCGCCCCCCGCGGCGAGGTCGCGCGGGCGGAAGTCCGCCACGGTCGGGAGGCCCGTGCGCTCCGCGATCACCGAGGGGTCCCCGATCTGGAGCGTGGCGCGCGCCTCGGGATGGTGCGCCACGGTCTGTCCGTGCGACGCGATGGCGTCGATCGCCGCCGGGGCGAGCCCCGCCGCTCCAGCCACGGCGAGCGCCGCCTCGGCGAAGCGCTCGCCGAGGAGCACGTCGAGCGTCGCGAGCTCGCGCAGCGCCTGCGCCCCCGGCACGCGGCCCGCGGCCAGGGCGTGGATGCGATCCTGGAGCTCCGGCGCGAACGCCTCGTGTACGTGCGCGACGAGGCGGAAGGGGCGCGTCTCGGGTCCGTCGGGCCACTCGACGAGCGCCGCGTCCACGCCGTCGGCGGAGGTCCCGGACATGAGCCCGATCACGCGCACGCGCCGAGGGAACCAAAGGACGCGCCCCGGGCGCAAGCAGACCGCCGCGCCCGGCGCGCCCCGGGCGAGACAGCATTTGACAGCCTGGGGGCCCGCCCCCATCATGCGTCCCGGTCTGCCCGGCGCGTGCGGGCGGACCGATTCGTTTCCGGAGGCTTGATGACCGACTCATCGCGGGCCCAGGGCGGTCTCATCTGCGTCGCCGTCGTGGTGATCGGCGCGCTCTTCCTGGGCGGCGTCCTCCGCGAGAGCTACTGGGCGCTCGCGGTCCCCGTGGTCGTGCTCGTCTGCTTCGTGCTGGGGCTCGCGTTCTGGGTGGGCTGGACCATCGCCACGGTGCGCGTCGAGCCCGAGCCCGCGGCCGATGCGGCCGACGCCGCACGCGGCGATGGCGCGGACGACGCACCCCGCGCCGGGGGCGCCTGACCGCGTGCGCATCGCGCTCCTGACCTATCGGGGCAACATGTTCTGCGGCGGGCA
>DASRUS010000045.1:0-14484 GCA_035687825.1 Myxococcota bacterium
ACACGACGGTGTACGGTCTCGACGATCGCTACCGGGGGATCGAGGGCGGCCGCCGCGTGGTCCTCGCGCACGCGGACGACCTCGCGCGGGAGGGGGTCGCGCCCGGCGCGCTCGTGGACCTCTCGAGCGAGTTCGAGGGGGCGACGCGCACGCTGCGAGGCTTCCGCGCGGTCGCCTACGACGTGCCCCGCGGCTGCCTGGTGACATACTTCCCCGAGGCGAACGCGCTCGTCCCGGTGCGGAGCCACGCGGCGAAGAGCCACACCCCGGCGTTCAAGTCGGTCGCCGTGAGGCTCGAGATCGGGGACGGTCTTTAGATTCCCGCCGCGTTCGGGAAGGGGCGGGAATCCCGGTCGGAATCTAAAGACCGTCCCCGATCTCAAGCCTAAAGACCGTCCCCGGTCTCGAGCCGGCGTCGGCGCTTCGCGGGCCTCACCACAGGATCGGCAGACTCGCCGCCTGGAGCCAGGCGAGCCACGCGGACTCGAGGACCGCGATTGCGAGCACGTTGCGCGAGGCTGCGTAGAGGGGCGTCGCCACGAGCTCGACGAGGACGAAGGAGAGCGCCAGCGTCGGGAGCATGAGGGAGGCGGCGCCCGGGAGGAGGCCGGCGCCGACGCCGAGGACGAGCGCGCCGAGGAGCGCCACGCGCCCCGCGACCGACGCGCCGAGGGCTGCGAGGCTGGAGCCCCGGCGCAGCGAGATCTCGAGGGAGAGGAAGAGCGGGAAGAGGAGGAGCGCGAGGAGGCCCGCGCTCGCCGCGCGCTCGGGCGTGAGCGCGAGGCGGTGCGCGACGACACCGAGCGGTGTGAGAAGCCCGACGACCGCGGCGCAGGCCAGCGCCGCGGCGGTGAGGGCGCGCGGCCAGCGCCACGCCAGGCGGCGCAGGTCGAGCTTGCCGCGCACGAGGAGGGCGACCAGCACGACGAGGCCCGCCCCGAGGAAGAGCTGCGCCGTTTCCCGCGCCACCGCGAGCGGCAGGAACGCGGTCGCGACGGAGCCCGCGCTGAAGGGCAGCGAGAGCGCGAGGGCGCCGACGACTCCCGCGAAGCGCGCGACCCCTCCTGCGGAGGGCGCGAGGGGCGCGGGCGGCGCGATCCTCCCGGCGAGCGCGCCGATCCCCGGCGCGACGACCAGGAACGCGAGGAGGGCGATCCCAGCGGCGGCGAGGCGCGGGTCCGCCAGCGCGGGGTCGCTCGCACGGGTCACGCCGAAGCTCGCGTCGAGCCAGTTCACGATCTCGCGCGCGGCGTGCGACGACCAGAGGATCGTCACGTGGTCGTGGCCGGGGATCTCGACCGCTCGCACCGAGGCTCCCTGGGCGGGGTCGCCGAGGGTCGCTCCAGCGCGGGTCGCGCCCTCGGCGAGGCGGGCTGCCAGCGACCGCACGTGCTCCCGCAGCGCCGCCGGATCCCCCGCGGCGTAGACGAAGAGCGGGTTGGGGGGACGGTACGGTCCCTCCGCCGCCCAACCGCCCGAGATCAGGACCGCGGCGTCGAGGCCCGAGTCGCGGGTCGCGTAGTCGAGGGCCGCGCCCGCACCCATGGAGTGGCCCATGACCGCGAGGCGCGCGCCGTCCACGTGGGGCGACGCCCGCAGGAAGTCCACGGCCGCGGTGAATTCCTCCACCAATTGATCGCTGCGACCCTGCCCCGGGAAGAAGGCGTTCCGGTTCTCGCCGTGGCCGCGCGCGTCGAGGGCGAGGACGGCGTAGCCGCTCGCCACGAGCCGGCGCGCGAGCGTGCTCAGCATCGCCCGGTCGCCGGCGAAGCCGTGGCAGAGCACGATCGCCGGCGGACGCTCGTCCGGCGGGAGCGGGTCCGGCAGGCCGCCGTGCGGCTCGCCCGGCTGCGGCAGGTAGAGGGTGGCGGGCACCCCGCCCGCGAGCTCGAGATCTGCGTGCGCGCTGCCGCCCTGCTCCAGGCGGCCGAGCCAGACGAGCGCGGCCGCGAGGACCAGGAAGGCGAGCCCGCAGACGCCTGCCGCGATGCGTCGCATGGCGTCATGGAACCCGCCGGAGCCCGCAGCGTCAATCCCGGCGCCTCCGGGACGCGCCGAGGGTGCCGCCCCGGAGAACCTTCCGACGTCCCGTCAGGAAATCGCGTGACCCCACCCGCTGGGCGTGGCACCATCCTCTGTTCACCCCGGAGAGGGCTCGAGGTGGGAGAGATCCTCGAACGCGTGCTCGTGACCGGTGCCAACGGGCACCTCGGACGGCGCCTGATCGAGCGGCTCCTCGTCGAGGGCCGCGCGGGCGCGGTGCAGGCCCTGGTGCGCTCCGAGCGCGCCGCCGCGCTCCTCGAGCCGCTCGGTGGCCACGGGCTCCTCGACGTCGCGATCGTGGACCCGGCCGACGCGACCGCCCTCGCCGCGCGCTGCGAGCCGTGCAGCCACGCCGTGCACCTGGCGGGGATCCTCAAGGAGACGTCGGCGAGCCGCTACGTGGACGCCCACGAACGCACCAGCAGGGCGCTCGTCGCCGCCCTGGAGAAGTCCGGTGTGAAGCGCATCGCGTATCTCAGCATCCTCGGCGCGCGCCCGGACTCGGAGAACCGTTGCCTCGCGTCGAAGGGGCGCGCCGAGGAGATCCTCCAGCGGAGCAAGCTGCCCGCGGTCGTGCTGCGCGTGCCCATGGTGCTCGGGCGCGGCGACGTGGCGACGCGCGTGCTCGCGATGCGCGCCTCCGCCGCGTTCGTCCTGCTGTCCCGCGGCGGCGCGAGCCTGGAACAACCCATCGACGTCGCGGACGTCGTCGAAGCGATCCTGCGCGCGCTGGTCGCGCCGGGTCTCGAAGGCGCCGACCTCGACCTCGCGGGGCCCGAGAGCCTCTCGCGGCGAGACCTCGTGCGGCGCGCCGCGTCGATCCTCGGCAGGCAGGAGCCGCGCATCGTCTCGGTGCCGCTGCCGCTCGTGCATCTCGGTGCGTTCCTGTCCGAGACGCTCTTCGCGAATCCGCCGCTCACGCTTCCGATGCTCGGCATCCTCGAGCAGGACGACCGCATCGATCCGCGCGACGCGTGCCGGCGCCTCGGCCTCGAGCTCACGCCCCTCGACGTGACGCTGCGCCGCTGCCTGCTCGACGCGGAGCGGGCGTGACGCAGGCGCCGGCGCCCGGGGCGAAGCGACCGCGCCCCGCGCTCTGGAAGCGCGCGATCCCCTGGGCGATCACCGCCGCCTGCTTCGCGTACCTCGGATTCCGTCTCGAAGGCGCCGCGGCGCGGGAAGGCACCACGCTCGTCCCCTACCTGCGCGGCGCCTTCGCGGCGGTGGACTGGTGGCGCTGGCTCGCCCTCATGATCCCCTACTCGATCCTGTTCTTCCTGATCGACTCAGCGGTCGTGACGGCGGTGGTGAACTGGTTCAACGCACGCGTGCGCTATGCGGACATCCTGCCCGTGCGGGCCAGCACCTACATCCTCTCGATCCTGAACGAGCAGGTGGGCAAGGGCGCCATGGCCCTCTACCTGAACCGGCGCGAGGGCGTGCCGGGCTGGCAGCTCGCCTCGAGCATGCTCTTCATCATGGTGTGCGAGTTCTACTACCTGCTCTTCTGGGCGAACGTGGGCGTGGCGCTGCGCTGGAATTCCTTGCCGGCGGTCTTCCACGTGCTCCCATGGATCGCGCTGGCGGGGATCGCGGCCTTCGTGGCCCTTCTCCTGTACGCGCGCGGCGTGCTCTTCCCGGTGAGCCGGCTGCGCGAGAGCCCGCTCTTCCACGCGTTCCGCCGCGCGAGCCCGCTCCACTACCTGGGGGTGATCGTGCTCCGCTCGCCGGCGCTCCTGGCCGCGGTGGTCGTGTACCGGCAGGCGCTCCATCTGTTCGGGATCGAGGTCGGGACGCTCGACATGCTGGGCTACCTACCCGTCATCTTTTTTGGCGCCGCGGTGCCCGGCCCGTTCCGAGCGGTGGCCATCACGCTCTGGGTGGAGCTCTTCCCCGAGAACCGCGCGGCCATGGCGACCTTCGGCCTCGTGCAGCACAACTTCTTCATCTTCTTCAACGCGGCGATCGGCCTCTTCTTCCTGCGCCGCGCGAACCGCGAGATCTTCGGGGGGGCCGCGGCGGGGCTGCGACCCTCAGCCTGAACGACGCGCGCGCCAGAGCGCCCGCCCGCGATCGGCCATGGAGACGAGCGTGCTCGCGACGAGGACCCAGCCGAGCGCGCGCACCGTCGCAGCCGCGGGCCAGCCGAGGCCCAGCGCGTCGCGCACCACCGGGATCCCCACCAGCACGAAGTAGGCGATCCCGTTCCAGCGCCCGAGCGAGCTCGCGCGGAGCCCGCGGCTCCCCGCGGCGCGCGAGTCGAAGACGTACTGGAGGAACGCCGCCGCCACGAGCCAGGGGAGGGCGAGCGGCAGCTCTCCGATGTGAGCGAGCGCGCCGAGGCCCGCGGTCACGCACAGCGCGTCGGAGGCGTGATCGAGGAGTCCACCGAGAGGAGACGCCTCGCCAAGGTGCCGCGCGAGACGGCCGTCGGCGAAGTCGCTCGCCGCGGCGAACGCGAAGAGCAGGGCAGCCGCGGTCTCGAGGCCGCTCGCGATGGCGAAGGCGAGCGCGGGGGCAGCGGCGGCTCGCGCGAGGGTGAGCGCGTTCGCCCGGGTGACCCAGCGCGCTCCGCCTCCCATGGCGGGCGAGCGTACCAACTTCGGGGACACTCCCGAACGCCCGGGTCGGGGCTAGCCTTCCCGCTTCCGGAAGCGAGGTGCGCGCTTGAAGCTCCTGGCGATCTTGGCGGCGACGGCACTCGGGCTCGCGACCGCCTGCTCCGAATCCACCGAGGTCGGCGGCGATCCCGCCGTGGAGCGCGGGCGCCGGGTCTACCTCGGCATCTGCACCGCCTGTCACCACGCGGATCCCGGCAAGGACGGCGCCGCGGGGCCGGCGATCGCCGGCGCCTCGCGCGAGCTCCTCGAAGCGCGCGTGGTGCGCGGCGAGTATCCCCCCGGCTACACGCCGAAGCGTCCCTCGCAGATCATGCCGAGGTTCCCGCAGCTCGCGGGCGAGATCGACGCGCTGCACGCGTTCCTGAACGCGGCTGCGGAGCGCTGACTGACCGCCGGCGGACGAGCCCCGGTGCGGGCGGCGTCGCGGCTCAGAGCAGGATCGACGCCACCACGAAGATCACGAGCCAGAGCCCGAGCCCCGCGTGGATCGTGCCGGACACGGTGGCGAGGGGCTTCGTCGTGGCAGTATTCGGCGCGCCGCGCAGCGCGTTCAGCTCGACGAGCGCCACCAGCACGAGCACCACGATCCAGTAGGGGCCCACGTTCGCGTCCACGGAGTAGAGCGACGGAAGGTGGCTCGCGGCGCCCATGAAGAAGAGCATCGGGATCGAGAAGAGCGTGTTGGTGCGCGAGGCGAGCCCGGCGCGTGCGCCCCGGGCGGCGGCCTCGGGAAGGGCCTGCCCACCCCCGGCCACCTTCTCCGCCGACGCGATCACGACCTGCTGCGCGGGCCAGATCACGAACCATACGTTCGCCCACATGAGCGTGCCGAGCAGGCCGCCCGTCAGGATGAGCGTCATGTACGCGCTCGAGAGCGGGACCCCTTCGTGGCCCCACTTGGTGAGCACGATGAGCCAGCCCGAGAGGAACGTGAACATCGCCCCCCAGCGGAACCACCAGAGGGCGTTCGGGACGAGACCCCGGATCATGGCGCCACGCGCCTGGCCGCCGAGATCGGTGCCGAAGAAGGGCGTCTGGACGAAGTTGAAGTAGTAGAGCATCCCGATCCAGGTGATGCCGGCGAGCAAGTGGAGCCAGCGGAGGAGGATGTACCAGCCTTCCATGCTGAAGAGTTCCATGGGTCCTCCTTTTCGCGGTCCATTCTAGCCGCAATCGAGGGGATCGGAGCGCGCGATGACGTGGGGTTGCGATTTCCCCACAGCGCGCGGCCCTCGGGTCAGCGTCGCTCCTCGAGCACCGCGTTCGCGGCGATCTCCGCCGCCTTCACGAGCTCGACGAGCTGCATGCGGCGGTCGCGGCGGCGCATGAGCTCCACCTTGCCCTCCGCGAGCCCCTTCGGGCCCACGGTGATCCGGTACGGGATGCCCACCAGGTCCGCGTCCTTGAACTTGACCCCCGCCCGCTCGTCGCGGTCGTCGAGGATCACCTCGATCCCCGCCGCGCGAAGCGCCGACTGGAGCTGGCCGGCGGCCTCCTCGCTCGCCACGTCCTTCGGGTTCACGACCGTGATCACGAGCTCGTAGGGGGCCACCGCCACCGGCCAGGTGATCCCCGCCTCGTCGTGCCAGAGCTCGACCAGCGCGGCCATGTTGCGCGTGATCCCGATCCCGTAGGAGCCCATCACGATGGGCCGGGATTGGCCAGCCTCATCCTGGACCTCGGCGCCCAGGGACTCCGTGTAGCGCGTGCCGAGCTTGAAGATGTGGCCGATCTCGATGCTCGTGGCGACGCGCAGCGCGTCGCCGCAGAGGGGGCACGCCTCGCCGTCGCGCACGGCGCGCAGGTCCGCCCAGGCGTCCACCGGGAGATCGCGCTCCACGTCCACGCCGCGCAGGTGCTCGTCGTCGCGATTCGCGCCCGTCAGCATGCTGCGCCGGCCGCGCAGGGCCTGATCGGCGATCACGCGCAGGCCGCGCACGCCCACCGCGCCGAGGCTCCCCGCCGAGGCGCCGAGCAAGCCGCGGATCTCGTCCTCGCGCGCGGGGCGCAGCGTCGCGGCGCCCGTCGTGTCGGCGAGCTTCGTCTCCACCAGCGTGTGGTCGCCGCGCAGGAGCACGAGGACGGGGGCGTCGTTGACCACGTAGACGAGGGTCTTGATCTGGCGTTCGGGCGGAGCGCCGCCCTCGGCGCGCGCCAGCGCCTCGATGCTGCGCAGCCCCGGCGTCGGGAAGGGCTCGGGCCGCGCCGGACCGGGCGGGTCCTCCAGCGCCGGAAGGGTCGAGGTCGCGCGCTCGGTGTTCGCCGCGTAGCCGCACTTCGCGCACGAGGCGACCGTGTCCTCGCCGGCGGCGCTCGGCACCATGAACTCCACCGACTCGCTCCCGCCCATGGCGCCGGAGGAGGCCTCCACCGCGATCGCGTCCAGGCCGAGGCGTCCGAAGATCTTGCGGTACGCCTCGAAGTGCTTGCGGAAGGAGAGGTCGAGGCCCTGCGCGTCGAGGTCGAAGGAGTACGAGTCCTTCATGAGGAACTCGCGGGTGCGGAGCAGCCCCGCCTTGGGCCGCGGCTCGTCGCGGAACTTGGTCTGGAACTGGTACCAGATCTGGGGGAGCTGGCGGTAGGAGCGGAGCTCGCGCGCCAGCACCGCGAAGATCTCCTCGTGCGTGGGCGACAGACACAGGTCCGTGTCGCGTCGGTCGCGCAGCCGGAAGAGCTCGTCGCCGTAGGCGTCCCAGCGCCCCGTGCGCTTCCAGATCTCGCCGGGGTGGAGCACCGGGAGCAGGAACTCCTGGGCGCCGATGGCGTCCATCTCCTCGCGCACGATCCGCTCGATCTTGCGGCACACGCGCTGCCCGAGGGGGAGCAGCGAGTAGGTCCCCGACATGAGCGGGCGCACGAAGCCCGCGCGCACGAGGAGCTTGTGGCTCGCGGCCTCGGCGTCCGCCGGGTCGTCGCGCAGCGTGGGGATGAAGGCCTCGGACCAGCGCACGGAGATCCCCCCTTGCGGGGGAGGCTACCCGACGGCTCGTCAGGAGACGAGCGCGAGGACGCCCGCGTACGTGAGGAGCTCCGGCCGGCCGCCGAGCGGCGCGATCTGACACGGACCCTGCATCCCCGCGAGCGCCGCCGCGGGAAGGGCGCCCGCGAGGTAGCCGGCCTCGAGCCCCGCGACGCCGAAGAGCGAGCGTCCCCGCCCGCAGCAGCCGAGGTACAGCGCCGCGCTGGGGCTCGCGCCGCGCAGCGACTCGCTCATCGCGCGCAGGTCGTCGCGCGCTCCTTCGGGATCGCGCAGCACGAACGCGATCTCCTGCCCGCGCCCCACCGGCTCGGGCACGGCGAAGGCTCCGCGGGGCTCGGCGAAGCCCACGACGTTGCGCACGCGGTAGCGCCCCCGCGCGAGACTGTCCTCGCCCGGCGCGGGAAGCGCGACCATGAGGAAGGACGAGGCGCGCCGGAGGTCCGCGGCGAGGGGGCCGCGCGCGGCCTCGCGGTAGACCTCGAGGGCGGGGCGCCCGTCGAGCGACTCGATCCAGTGTCCCGAAGCCCGGGTCACGGCGAGGAGCCCCGTCACCGGGCGGCAGGCCTGGGTGACCCGGAGGCCGGGCTCGTTCGCGCCCCGCAGCGCGATCCCCGCCAGGGCGCCGCTCGCGAGCTTCGGGCCGCGCCACTGGAGCGATCCGCCCCCCGCGCCCGCGGCCGCGCCCGCTCCCACGACGAGCGCGGCGCCGAGGGGCTCGGCGAGGCTCGCGAGGAGGGGACGCAGGGCGAGCGCGGTCGGATCGGGGAAGAGGATCACGAGGTCGCGAGGGCTCGCGCGGCCGCCGATCCGCGCCAGGATCTCCGCGCCGGCGCCGGCTTCGCGCCCGCGCAGGTCCGGGATCAGGAAGGCCTCGGCCTCGAGCCCGGCGAGGGCGAGGATCGCGACGGCCGCCTCGTCCTCCGCGTCCGACGCGCCCGCGAGCACCCCCCGCGCGGTGCATCCCGCCACCGCGTCGGTCCCCAGGACCTCGCTCGCGGCCCCGAGCAGGCGGTCCAGGTCCTGCGCCGCGCGCGGGGTGGCGAACAAGAGGGCCGCCTCGGCCCGCCCCAGGCCCGCGCCCGCGAGCGCCCGGCTGGCGGCGTCCCCGCCCGCGGCCGCCCCATCGAGGAGCGCGGAGAAGCCCGCGCCTGCGCCGATCATGGCGCGCGAGTATACGAGCGCGGACCGGCTGCGGCGGTCGCCGCGTCCTGCTAGGATGCGCCCGCGCATCGCAGCGCTCTCTCCCCTTCGCGGCGATGCGACCCCCACCTTGGCCCGGTTCGGCCTTTGTCCTGGTCCTGTTCCGGCCCTGCTTCGGCACCGTATCGATCCCGACCCCCCGGGCTTGGCTGGCGAGCAGCGCGAGGCGCGTGCGTGGTTGATTTCGAGCGCATCGAGAACGCTTCCGACCTCGCATCGCTCGCCCGCCACCTCGCCGCCGAGCCCGTCGTCGCGATCGACACCGAGGCCGACAGCTTCTACCACTACTTCGACAAGACCTGCCTGGTCCAGATCGGGACGCCGAAGCGGATCTTCCTCGTCGATCCGCTCGCGCTGGGCGGACCCGCGAACCTGGCGCCGCTCGGCCCCCTCTTCGCGTCGAAGAAGGTCCGCAAGATCTTCCACGCGGGCGAGTACGACCTCTTCGTGCTGAAGCGCGACTGCGGCTTCCGCTTCGCGAACCTCTTCGACACGATGATCTGCGCCCAGCTCCTGGGCTACCCGTCGGTGGGCCTCGCGGCGCTGGCCGAGCGACACTTCGGCGTGCGGCTTCCCAAGGACGAGCAGCGCTCCGACTGGTCGAGCCGGCCGCTGCGCGAGAGCCAGCTCACCTACGCCGCGGCGGACGTCACGCACCTGATCCCGCTCGCGGAGCGGCTCGAGCCGGAGCTGCGACGCGCGTCGCGCTGGGAGTGGGCGCTCGAGGAGTTCGAGACGCTGACGCACCGCGAGTGGCCCGAGCGCGAGTTCGACAAGCTCGGCTACCTGCGCATCAAGGGGGCGCGCGCGCTGGATCCCGAGGCCCTCGCGATCCTGCGCGAGCTCTACTGGATGCGCGACCGGCGCGCGCGGCAGGCGGACCGCCCGCCCTTCAAAATCCTCGGCAACCGCACCCTGCTCGAGGTGGCGCAGCAGGCGCCCGAGAGCGACGCCGACCTCGGGAAGATCAAAGGCATGACCGAGCTGATGCTGCGCCGTCTCGCGCGCGACGTGATCGGGGCGGTGGTGCGGGGGAAGAAGCGCAAGCACGGCCCGGTCCCGAGGGGCGACGGCTCGGGGCGCCGCCGCATGGACCGCCCCACCGAGCGGCGGCTCGCCGCGCTCAAGAGTTGGCGGGCCGAGCGCGCGCGCGAGCTCGCCCTGGATCCCGGCGTGCTCTGCCCCAACACGGCCCTGGAGGCCATGGCGACCCGCAACCCGGCGCGCGCCGAGGAGCTGCGCGAGCTGCCGGGCCTCAAGGGATGGTTCGTGCGCGAGTTCGGTCGCGAGATCGTGAAGGAGCTGGCCGCCACTCCGGCCGAGTCACCGGAGGACTGAGGCGTCGGCGACTCCCGGAAAGCAGAAGGCCCCCCGGCGACTTGCCGGAGGGCCCTTCAATTTGGTGCCCGGGTGATTTTCGAGTTCAGGCGGGGTGCCGTTCTGGGGGAAAGCGCCTTGCGTTGGCTCTTGACCACCTGGGCTGGAATTCACCGGATGAGCGCGCCCATTTGGATCATCCGGCGGGTCCTTACCAAATTGGCTCCACGGTCCAGAGTCATTTCAGCTTCCGTGCCAAGCTCGGCGGGTGCGGACGCTCCCGCTTCAAGCGTCCGATCTTGCAGGTGTTCATCGGATTCCATCGGAGCCCCGGGCGAGCGCTGGATGGGAAGAAGCGCTGCGGCCCTGCGAGGCTCCGGATCTCCGCGAAATTCCAGAAAATCCTTTGATTTCCACTGGATCTGCGCCCTTCGGCGCTCTGCCGCCCAAGGCAGCATTGCCGCCAGAGTTTGCAGGACGATCCGAGTCATGGGTCTCGTGGGCGTGGCCTGCGCCTCGCCGAGCAGCCCGCTGGTGCGGACCGCACCACCTCCCAGCGCAGACGAGCGCTACTGCGCCTGGTTCGGCGACGAGGAGGAGGCGGTCCTCTACTTCGGCGAGGCTCCCTTCTGGTCCGCCCACGAAGCCGCGAACCGCAACCCCATCGCGGACCCCGCAGTGACGGGACCGATGGCCGTCGGTCGCTTCGACCTCACGCGCGAGCGCCTCCTCGCGCCGCTCACGATCGCCCCGGACGGAGCGCGTTCGGGGACCTGGGACGTCCTCGCCGTCCGCGAGCGCGTCTACTTCACGAGCCTCTACGACCGGGCGGGCTACGTCGAGACCGCGACGGGGCGGGTGCAGCGCTTCGGTCCCGAGAGCGAGGGGCTGAACGAGCTGGCGCCGGGCCCCGAAGGCCGGATCCTCGCCACGCGCTACTTCGACCCGGAGACGAACGCGGGCTCCGTCGTGTGGCTCGACCCGGAGGGCGCGATCGAAGCGGAGCTCCCCCTGGCGCTCTCGCCCGGCGTCCGCCCCGCCGCCAAGAGCCTGGCCTGGGACCCCGCGCGCGAGGAGATCTGGGTGAACACGGATCTCTTCTCGACCGGCGCCGGCGAAGACGTCGGCCACGACGTGCGCGTCCTCGATCGCTCCGGCCGCGAGCTCCTCCGCTTCGAGGACCCGGAGGTCCAGTTCATGGTCTTCGCGCCGGACGGGACCGGCTGGCTCGCCGAGCGGAGCGCCACGGTCCTGGCGATGCGCCACCTCCCCGCGAGCGAGACCCGCCGCCCGCCGGAGGGGGGAACGCGCATCGTGGTGGACGGCCGCTTCGCGACCGGGCTCGACTTCGTGCAGGACGTGACGCTCGCGCCCGACGGCTCCGCCCTCGCGACGCGCTGGGGCGGGTGGCTCCACCGGGTCTGGCCGGACGGGCGGGTCTCGAGCCAGCTCCTCCCGGATCCGGGCCCGGGGGGCCTCTACTACACGGGGGTCGTCCACGGGGGCCGGGTGTGCGCGACCCTGTGCGCGGACGTGAGCGTCGCCTGCGACGACCTCGGCCGGACTCTGCTTGGGCGGCCGGATCCGTCGGCGACACGGTAGACTCGCTCGCCGTGCTCGCCGCGCGACGACGCAGATTCCTCGAAGCCCTGGGGCCCGGAGGGGTGGCGCTCCTCCTCGGCGCGCGCCAGGCGGTGCGCTCCGCGGACTCGCCCTACCCGTTCCGCCAGGACAGCGACTTCCACTACCTCACCGGCTTCGATCACCCGAACGCCGCCGCGGTGTTCCGCACCGACGGCGGGCCCAGCTTCAACCTCTTCGTCGAGCCGCGGGAGCGGGAGGCGGAGATCTGGAACGGCTTCCGCCCCGGGGTGGAGGGAGCGGTCCGCGACTTCGGCGCGGACGAGGCCCACCCCAGCGCCGAGCTCCGCGAGCGCCTGCCGAAGCTCATCACGGGAGCCGAGCGCCTGTTCCACGTGCTCGGCCGCGATCCCGAGCTCGACCGGCTGATCGTCGAGACGTGCGAGGGTCTGCGCCTGCGCTCGCGGTTGGGCGTGCTGCCGCCCGGGAGCATCGTGGATCCGCGCGGGGTCCTGCACGAGATGCGCCTGGTGAAGGAGCCCGGCGAGCTCGACGTGATGCGGCGCGCGGCGGAGGTCTCGCGCGAGGCGCACCACGCCGCCGCGCTCCTCGCGCACGAGGGCGTCCTCGAGTACGAGCTCGAGGCCGTGCTCGACTACACGTTCCGGCGCCGGGGCGCGCGGGGGCCGGCCTACCCCAGCATCGTGGGCGGCGGGGCGAACGCCACGGTGCTGCACTACGTGCAGAACGACCAGAAGCTCCGGGATGGCGAGCTCGTGCTGGTGGACGCCGGCTGCGAGCTCGAGGGCTACGCCTCGGACGTGACGCGCACCTGGCCGGTGGGCGGACGCTTCGAGGGCGCGCGGCGCGCGATCTACGAGGTGGTGCTCGATGCGCAGCTCGCCGCGCTGGCGAAGGTCCGGCCAGGGGCGACGCTGGAGGAGATCCACGACACCGCCGTGCGTCATCTGACGGGCGGCCTCCTCGAGCTCGGGCTCCTCTCCGGAACGCTGGAGGAGAACCTCGCGAGCGCGAGCTTCCGCCGCTACTACATGCACCGCACCAGCCACTGGCTCGGCCTCGACGTGCACGACGCCGGCGCCTACGTGGCGGGCGGGAAGCCCCGGGAGCTCGCGCCCGGGATGGTCTTCACCGTGGAGCCGGGCCTCTACGTCGCCGCCGACGACGAGACGGTGGAGCCGCGCTGGCGGGGCATCGGCGTGCGCATCGAGGACGACGTGGTCGTGGTGCCCGGCGGCTGCGAGATCCTGACGGCGGCGATCCCGAAGGCCCCGGACGATGCCGAGGCCTGGGTGCGCGGCGCGTAACCCGAGTACCCCCGCCGCCACCGGAGCCGACCCGCATGCCGGACATCGAATCCCTGCTCGAGGAGAAGCGCGTCTTCCAGCCCTCTGCCGCGTTCGCGCGCCGCGCGAACTGGAGCCGGAAGCGGGTCGCCGAGCTGCGCCGCCTGGGCGAGCGCAGCCCGGAGCGCTTCTGGGCGCAGATGGCGAAGGAGCACGTCAGCTGGTTCCGGCCGTGGAAGAAGACGCTCGAGTGGAAGCCGCCCTTCGCGAAGTGGTTCGTCGGGGGAAAGCTCAACCTCTCCTACAACTGCCTCGACCGCCACCTCGAGGGCGAGCACGCCTGGCGCCGCAACAAGGCGGCGATCTTGTGGGAGGGCGAGCCCGGCGACTCGCGAGTCCTCACCTACGGCGACCTGCACCGCGAGGTGTGCCGGTTCGCGAACGTGCTGCGCGGCTTCGGCGTCCGCAAGGGCGATCGCGTCGCGATCTACATGCCCATGGTGCCCGAGCTCCCCATCGCCATGCTCGCCTGCGCGCGGATCGGCGCCGTGCACAGCATCGTGTTCGGCGGCTTCTCCGCGGAGGCGCTGCGCGACCGCATCAACGACGCCGGGGCCCGCGTGCTCGTCACCGCCGACGGCGGCTTCCGGCGCGGCGGCGTGGTGGAGCTCAAGGCGGCCGCGGACGAGGCCCTGGACGGCGCCCCGACCGTGAAGCACGTCGTGGTGGTGAAGCGCACCGGCCAGCCCGTCCCGATGCGGGCCGAGCGTGACCACTGGTGGCACGAGCTCGTGCCCGGGGCGAGCGCCGACTGCCCGCCCGAAAAGCTCGACGCCGAGCACCCGCTCTTCATCCTCTACACGAGCGGCACGACCGGGAAGCCCAAGGGGATCCTGCACACGACGGGCGGCTACCTGACCCACGTCACGACCACGGCGCACGCCATCTTCGACCTGAAGGAGGAGGACACCTACTGGTGCACCGCGGACATCGGCTGGGTGACGGGGCACTCCTACGTCGTCTACGGGATCCTCGCCAACGGCGCCACCTCGGTGATGTACGAGGGCGCCCCGAACCATCCCGGCCTCGACCGCTTCTGGGCGATCATCGAGAAGTACCGCGTCTCGATCTTCTACACCGCGCCCACCGCGATCCGCACCTTCATCCGCTGGGGCGACGAGCATCCGAAGAAGCACGACCTCTCGTCGCTGCGCCTGCTGGGCACGGTGGGCGAGCCCATCAATCCCGAGGCGTGGATGTGGTACCACCGCGTGATCGGCGCCGAGCGCTGCCCCATCGTGGACACCTGGTGGCAGACGGAGACGGGGGGGATCCTGATCACGCCGCTGCCGGGCGCCGTGGCCACGAAGCCCGGCTCCGCGACGCTGCCCTTCCCGGGCATCGCACCCGAGGTGTACACCGAGGAGGGAAGCCC
>DASRUS010000046.1:0-2938 GCA_035687825.1 Myxococcota bacterium
CGGTGCACCTTGCCCAGCGGAGAACCCCGGCGGATCGCTCGGTTCCGGCGCTCTCGCACCGTCGGCGTTCGGGACGGAGAAGAGCAACCCCCGTGCCAAGCGCCGCGCTGCGGGGTTCCGATCGGCAGGCGGGGCCCGGGACCTGAGCGTTTTCGCGGCCCTGCGCCGCCGTCGCCCGGCGCAACCCGGACGCAGTCGGCGCGCCCGAAGCGCGTCGGGTGACGATTCACGGCGGCGGCGGGGACGCATTTCGTCACCGCGCGCGGCGCGCGCGCCCGCGGTACGGCCACGTCAAGTTCGCGCGCGGATCCTCCGAAACGCGACCCACGCTGCGCGCTTTCGCGCAGGAGCTGCCGACCCGAGACAGGAGACCGCGTGTCCCGCGCCGCGATCGTGCTCTGCCTCCTCGTCTCCGGCTGGGCCTCGCTCGTCTACCAGATCGTCTGGACGCGCCTGCTGGGCTTCGCGTTCGGGACCACGCTCGAGGCGATGGGCGCGGTCCTCGCCGTCTTCTTCGCCGGCCTCGCGGGGGGCAACGCGCTGGCCGCGCGCGGGCTCGGCCGCGTGCGCCGTCCGCTGCGCGTCTACGCGCTCCTCGAGCTCGGGATCGGCGCCTTCGCCCTCGCCTCGCTCCCGGTCCTGCGCGGGCTCGACGACCTCTACGCCTGGACGGGAACGGAGCACGGGCCCGCCGCCCGGGCGGCGATCCGGGTGGCCGCGGCCGCCCTCGTGCTGCTGCCGCCGACCCTCGCGATGGGGGCAACGCTTCCCATGATCGCGCGCGGCGTCGTGACCCGGGACGCGTCGCTCGGCCGCGCGTGCGCGTGGCTCTACGCGGGGAACACGGCGGGAGCCGTGCTCGGCGCCTACCTGTGCGGCTTCTGGATGATCCCCTTCCTCGGGCTCGGTCGCTCGATCCTCGCGGCGGCGCTCGGGAACGGCGTCGCCGCTGCGCTCGCTTTCGCCCTCTCGCGACGCGCGAGCGCCGCGACCGATCGCGTGCTCGCGCCCGCCGCGCGCGCCGGGCCCGGGGTCCACTCCCCCGCATCGGAGGCCACCCGCCGCACGTTCCTCGCGCTCTTCGCCGTCTCGGGCTTCGTCGCCATCGGCTACGAGATGGTGTGGTCGCGCGTCTTCGGGATCGTGATGGAGGGGACGCTCTACGGCTTCGCCGCGGTCCTCGCCTCGTTCCTGCTCGGCTTGGCACTCGGGAGCGCCGTGGTGGCGCGCTTCGTCGATCGCCTGACCGACCTGCCCCGCGCCTTCGGACTCCTCCACCTCGCCATCGCCGCGTCCGTGTGGGCAGGGCTCCAGCTCGTGCCCCACCTCCCTCACCTGCACCGCGTGCTCCGGCGCGGCCTCGAGGGCGCCGACGGGCTCCACCTGCTCTTCCTCCTCGTCGTTCCGATCGTGCTCGTGCCGACCAGCCTGTTTGGCGCGGCCTTCCCCGTGCTGATCCGCATCCACGCACGCGGCGCGGCCGAAGTGGGCGCCGGCATCGGCGTCGCGACCGCGGTGAACACGGCGGGCAGCATCGCGGCGAGCCTGCTGCTCGGCTTCTGGGCGCTCCCCGCCCTCGGCATGGATGCGACGCTCTACGCGCTCTGCCTGGTGGACCTCGGCATCGCCCTCCTCGTGCTGCTGGGCTTCCAGGCGCGGCGCGGCCGCGCACGGCTCGCGACGGCCGGGCTCAGCGCGGCGCTCGTCGCCGCCTTCGCCGTCTCGTACAACGGGGTGCGCGTCGAGCAGGCGATCGCCGGCCGCAGCCTCCCGGCCTCGAGCTTCACGGAGTACGCGCGCGATCTCGAGCGGCGCAGCCGCTCCCTGACCCTGCTCATCGAGGGCCGCTCCTCCATCGTGACCGTGTACACGACGCAGGACGCGCGGAGCCTCTTCACGAACGGCCTGCCCGAGTCGAGCGTGCACCACCGCCCACCCTACTACCCCGTCGAGACGGCGCTCCTCGGCGTGCTCCCCTACCTCTTCGCGGACGCGCCCGAGCGCTCCCTCGTGATCGGACTCGGCGGCGGAAACACGCTGCTCGCCCTCGCGCGAACGCGCGTGCGGGAGATCGACGTGGTGGAGCTCGAGCCCGCGGTGGCCGACGCGGTGCGCGCGCTGCACTCCGGGCGCGCGAACCCCTTGGACGATCCGCGCGTGCGGCTGCGCATCAACGACGGCCGCAACGAGCTCCTGCTCGCGCGCCATCGCGGCGGCGCGGGCTTCGACGTGATCGCGTCGCAGCCGAGCCATCCCTGGATCCAGGGCGCGGCGAACCTGTTCACCGAGGAGTTCTTCGAGCTCGCGAAGCAGAACCTCTCGGCGGGCGGCGTCTTCGCGTGCTGGGTGAACGGCTTTCGCACCGACGCGGAGTCGCTCCTCGCGCTCGTCGCGAGCTTCGAGCGCGTCTTCCCCGGGAGCTTCGTCGTGGACGGCTCGAGCGACGGCTCGCGCTCCTCGTTGCTCCTGCTGGGCTCGCCCCGCCCGCTACGCCTCGACGTGGCGCGCGCGCGGGAGCGCCTCGCCGAGCCCGGCGTGCGGGATCTCCTCGCGCTCTACGGCATGCAGGAGCTCGAGCCCCTCCTGGCGCAGCTCGAAGGGCCCGCGAGCGCCTTCGCCGCACTCGCCCCCGAGGCCCGCAACACCGACGACGACGCCTTCGTCGAGACCCGCATCCCTCGCCGCTTCGAGTGGGGCGACGCGAAGTGGGGGGACGTGGATTGGGGAGCGATCGAGGCGCGCCTCGCACGCGACGCGCCGGTCCTGCCACCCCTCGTGGGAACGCTGGACGCGGCCGAGCTCGCGGACGCCCTCGCGCGCGGCTCGCGCAAGGCGCGCGTCCGCCGCGCCGCGAAGCTCGAGCGCTGGCTTCGCGCGCACGGCGGGTCCCTCGACGCGGCGGAGCGCGCGAGCTGGCTCGCGAA
This sequence comes from Myxococcota bacterium, assembly GCA_035687825.1. Lineage (GTDB taxonomy): Bacteria > Myxococcota_A > UBA9160 > UBA9160 > DASRUS01 > DASRUS01. Next base: position 2,925 of record DASRUS010000046.1, read on the forward strand.
GGCTCGCCTCGCGA
>DASRUS010000047.1:0-4238 GCA_035687825.1 Myxococcota bacterium
GCGCGCGCGAGCCCGGGACCGATCCGCTCCGCCACGCCGAGCGCCGTCGAGCCCGCCGGCACCGGCACGCGGCGCCCGTCGGGCAGTCGAACTTCGATGGCACTCATGTGGACGGATGCATGTCGATCTCGGATCTCGGGCCCGTTGTCGAAGCTGCGGGCCTGGTGGATGCGGTGGTAGGCACGGGCGGGATTGAACCGCCGACCCCCACCGTGTCAAGGTGGTGCTCTCCCACTGAGCTACGTGCCTGATCCAAGGCTAACGTCGCGAACTCAATACCGATTTGGCTCAGGCGTGTCAATCGCGGCGTCCACGAGGCGAAGGTGCACGCCCTCGGCGTCCTGGCGCAGGGGGACGACTTCGAGGCCCTCGGGGGGCTGCGCGAGCAGGCGCTTCACGATCGCGTCGGGGGTGTGCGTGGCCTCGACGGCGAGGCGGGCGCGCCCCCGGGAGAACTCCTCGGACACCACCGACCTGACCCCCGGCTCCGCGCGCAGCCGCTCGACCAAGGCCTCCACGGACCGCCAGGAGCGCAGGTCCTCCAGTACGAAGAGCACCCGGCCGGGGGCGGGCGCCCCATCCGCGGCGAGGAGCCCCGCCCGGGTCAGGCGGTCGCGCACCCGGTCGGCGTCCACCTGCACGCTCACCAGCACCACGTACTCGCTCGTCACCTCCGGGTCGTGGAGCAGGAGGGGCCGGCGCTCGCCGCGGTCCTCCAGGAGCTGGAAGCGGGACACGTACTCGTAGACGTTCGGACCGAGGGTCGCGTCCAGCCGGGGCTCGGTGTCGGCCGCGCGGCTCCCGAGGAGGTCCAGGGCCACCCGCCGGACGCCCTCGCGCAGCCCCGCCTCGATCGCCGCCTGCTGGATCGGGAGGCCCTTCGGCGCGTGCGTCCCCGCCGCCACGGCGCCCACCGCCTCCACGCGGCGCACCTGCGCGGACGCCGCACCCGCCAGCCACCCCGCCAGCGCGAGACCCGCGAGCGCACCCCGCCCCTTCACAGCGCGAGCTCCGCCACCGGCCGCCCGAAGAGCGCCTCGAGCTCGGCCACGAGCTCGGGCGCGGGGCGCACCGCCTGCTCGTCGGGCAGCGCGATCACGGTCTCGCTCTCCCGCGCGATCCTGACCGTCAGCGTGACGGGGCAGCTCCCGCGGTACGCGCCCAGGAGCTCGCGGAGCGCCTGCATGCGGTCGCGGCTCAGCTCGTCGGCGCCGACGCGCAGCTCCAGGCGCGCGGTCAGGCGCTCCTCCGCCTCGCCGAGCGCCCACGCTTCGCGCACCAAAATTTTGGCCGGATCGCCGGCTTCGAGCGTGCCCGACACCAGCAGCGGGAGGGGCTCGGCGCCGCTCTCGGCCGCGCGCTTGAAGAGCGCGCGGTGGCGCTCGTAGGTCTCCGCGAAGATCACGAGCTCGAAGCCTCCCTCCAGATCCTCGAGTGTCGCGAACGCCATGGTCGCGCCGCGCCGCGTGCGCGTCTCGCGCAGACCCGCCAGCAGCCCCCCCGCGCGCACCTCGCGGCCCTCGCGGCCCGCCGCGCTGGTCGAGGTCACGTCCGCGAAGCGGCCGAGCGCGACCGCGTGCGCGCCGAGCGGATGACCGGTCACGTAGAAGCCGAGCACCGCCTTCTCGTTCGCGAGCCGCTCCTGGTCGGACCAGGGCGCCGCCTCGGGCAGGGGCGGCTCCGGCGCGCCGACGCCGCGCGCCTCGCCGAACAGGCTCTCCTGCCCGATGGCGCGGTCGCGCTGCGCCGCGGCCCCCGCCTCGAGCGCCGCGTCCAGACCTGCCCACAAGGACGCCCGGTTCGCGCGGATCGAGTCGAACGCGCCGCACTTCACGAGGCTCTCCACCACGCGGCGGTTCACGCGGCGGGCGTCCACGCGGGAGCAGAAGTCGAAGAGCGAGGCGAAGCGGCCGGCCCGCTCGCGCGCCTCGCGGATCGCCTCGATCGCGCCCTCGCCCACGTTCTTGACCCCGGCGAGGCCGAAGCGGATCCCCTCGGCCACGACCGTGAAGTCGCGCTCCGACTCGTTCACGTCCGGGGGCAGGACGTCGATCGCGTGCTCCCGGGCGTGGGCGATGTAGCGCGAGAGCTTGTCGTGGTTCGCCGCCTCCACGGAGAGCAGCGCGGCCAGGTACTCGCGCGGGTGGTTCGCCCGCAGGTACGCGGTCTGGTAGGTGATGAGCGCGTACGCCGCGGCGTGCGACTTCGCGAAGCCGTAGCCCGCGAACTGGGCCATCAGCTCGAAGACCTCCTCGGCCCGCTTCGCGTCCACGCCGCGCTCGGTGGCGCCCGAGACGAAGCGCGCGCGCTGCTTCTCCATCTCCTCGGGCTTCTTCTTGCCCATCGCGCGGCGCAGCAGGTCGGCCTCGCCGAGGCTGTAGCCCGCCAGCCGGTTCGCGATCTGCAGGACCTGGTCCTGGTAGACGATCACGCCGAGCGTCTCCGCGGTGAGCTCCTCGAGCTCCGGCAGCAGGTACTCCACCTTGGTGCGCCCGTGCTTGCGCGCGACGTAGTCCTCCACCATCCCCGAGCCGAGCGGTCCCGGCCGGTAGAGCGCCACGAGCGCGATCACCTCCTGGAGCACGCGGGGCTGCAGCTTGACCACGAGCTCGGTCATGCCCGACGACTCCACCTGGAAGACGCCCTCGGTGTCGCCGCGGCACAGCAGGTCGTAGGTGGTGGCGTCGTCGAGCGCGAGCCGCTCGACGTCGAAATCGGGCAGGCCCGCGGCGCGGATGCGCCGCTCCGCGTCCGCGATCACGGTGAGCGTCTTCAGGCCCAGGAAGTCGAACTTGACGAGGCCCACCTTCTCCACGCAGCGCATGTCGAACTGCGTGACGACGTCGCCCGAGCGCGGATCCCGATACAGCGGCACGAGCCGGATCAGCGGCTCGTTCCCGATCACCACGCCCGCGGCGTGGGTCGAGGCGTGGCGGGTCACGCCCTCCAGCCGACGCGCCGTGTCGAGCAGGCGCGCCACCTGGGGGTCGGCCTCGGCCCGGGCGCGGAGCTCCGGCGACTGCGCCTGGGCCTGCTCCAGCGTGATGCCGAGGGTCTCCGGCACGAGCTTCGCGATGCGGTCCACGTCGCCGTAGGGCATGCCGAGCACGCGGCCCACGTCGCGGATCGCCGCGCGGGCCTGGAGGGTCCCGAAGGTGATGATCTGCGCGACGCGCTTGCCCTCGTCGCCCTCGCCGTCGTACTTCCCGGCGACGTAGCGGATCACCTCGTCCCGGCCGCGCATGCAGAAATCCACGTCGATGTCCGGGAGCGAGACGCGCTCGGGGTTCAAGAAGCGCTCGAAGATGATGCCGTACTCGATGGGATCCACGCCGGTGATGCCGAGGCCGTAGGCGACCAAACTCCCTGCCGCGGAGCCGCGCCCGGGGCCCACGGGGATCCCACGGCGGCGCGCGAAGGCGATGAAGTCGGCGACGATCAGGAAGTAGCCCGCGAAGCCCATGGACGAGATCACGCGGAGCTCGTGCTCCGCGCGCGCCACGTAGGGCTGCTGGCCGGGGCGGAAGGGCTCGTCCGGGGCGAGGCCGAGGCGCCGGCGCAGCCCCGCCCAGGCGTCGCGCGCCAGCACCTCCTCGCGCGTCGTCCCGGCCGGGACCTGGAACTCGGGCAGGTGGACCCCGTCCATGGGGATCTCGACGTGGCAGCGCTCGGCGATCTCGAGGGTGCGCGCGAGCGCGGAGGGATGGTCGTGAAAGATCTCGGCCATCTCGTCGCCCGAGCGCACGTGGAACCCGGATCCGTCGAAGTGGAACCGGTCCGGGTCGTCGAGGGTGCTCCCGGTGCCGATGCAGAGCAGCGCCTCGTGCGGGTGGGCGTCCGCCGCGTCCAGGTAGTGGGCGTCGTTCGTCGCGACGAGGGGGAGGCCGAGGTCCGCCGACATCTTGACGAGCTCGGCGTTCACCTGGTCCTGCGCCGGGATGCCGTGGCGCTGGAGCTCGAGGTAGAAGCGGTCCTTGAAGAGGGAGCCGAGCTCCTCCACCCGGCGCCAGGCGGTGTCGAGCTCCCCCGCCAGGATCGCGCGGCACACCATGGAGGAGAGGCAGCCCGACGTGGCGATCAGCCCGGCGCTCCGCTCGCGCAGGAGGTCGAGGTCGATGCGCGGCCGGTAGTAGAAGCCCTCCAGGTACGCCTTCGAGACCAGGTACACGAGGTTCCGGTAGCCCGTCTCGTCCATGGCGAGGAGCAGGAGGTGGTTGATGGCGTCGAACCCGCTCGCC
>DASRUS010000048.1:0-9549 GCA_035687825.1 Myxococcota bacterium
TCGTGCATGCCCCCGAGCATCTCGCGGAAGCGCTCGGGGCCGATCGCGATCATGAGGGCGAGCCCCACGGCCGAGCCCAGCGAGTAGCGTCCGCCCACCCAGTCCCAGATCTCGAACCTGTTGGCGGGGTCGATCCCGAAGCGCGCCACCTCCGCCCTGTTCGTCGAGACCGCGACGAAGTGGCGCGCCACGGCCCCCGCGTCGCCGAGCTTCCGCAGGCACCACTCCCGCGCGGCGCGCGCGTTCGCGAGGGTCTCCTGGGTGGTGAATGTCTTCGAGGCGACGACGAAGAGCGTCTCGGCGGGATCGAGGTCGCGGGTCGCCTCGGCGAAGTGCGTGGGATCGACGTTCGAGACGAAGCGCACGCGGAGCTCGCGATCGCCGTACGCGCGCAGCGCCTCGCAGGCCATGGCCGGACCGAGGTCGGACCCCCCGATCCCGAGGTTCAAGACGTTGCGGATGCGGGCGCCCGTGGCGCCGCGCCACTCCCCCCGCCGGACGCGCTCGGAGAAATCGGCCATGCGGTCGAGGACCGCGTGCACCTGGGGCACCACGTCCTCGCCGTCCAGCGGGATCCGCGCGTCGCGGGGGGCGCGCAGCGCCACGTGCAGCGCGGCGCGGCCCTCGGTCGCGTTGATCCGCTCGCCGCGGAACATGGCGTCGATGCGCGCGCGCAGCCCCATCTCTTCCGCGAGCTGGAGGAGAAGCGCCAGCGTCTCCTCGGTCGCCCGGTTCTTCGAGTAGTCGAGGTGGAGCCCGGCGGCCTCGCAGGCGAATCGCTCGCCCCGCTTCGGGTCGCCCGCGAAGAGCTCGCGCAGGTGCAGGCGCTCGATCTCGCGGGCGTGCCGGGCGAGGGCCTGCCAGGCCGACCCGCTCGCCGGGGGATCCGTCCTCGTCATGCGCCGCCCACCGCAGGTCGCTCGAGGCCCGCCCCAGGGCGCGCCCGAGCGGGCGCCAAGGTAGGCGAAGGGCCCGTCCCGAGCCCGACGCCTCCCCGCCAGCCCAGCCGAACCCTTGGTTGATGGGGTGGGGGGTGTGCGCTAGCGTCATCTGCCGCTGCCCAGGGTGTTGAAAGGGAGCGTGCCAGCAGCGTTTTTCGCGATCCGGCGGCGGGATGCGGCGATGAGCGTCCGGTCGCCAGCGGCTTCACGAGTGAGCACGGCCCGGCCACGAGATCCGTTCGACACACGCGGCCCCTCGGGGCCACAACACTGGCGGACGCTGGGCCTCGGCCGCAATCCGCTTTCATCTCCGGGGGTCGAGAGAGCGCCCATGCCGACGATCAAGGTGAAGGAGAACGAGTCCTTCGAGTTCGCCTTGAAGCGGTTCAAGAAGCAGGTGGAGAAGGCGGGAGTCCTCACCGAGCTTCGGCGACGCGAGTATTACGACAAGCCCAGCGTTCGGAAGAAGAAGAAGGCGGCGGCCGCGCGCAAGCGGGCGCTGAAGAAGCTCAAGCGGATGGCTCGCTAGAAGGGGCCTGGATGGGCCGGATCCCCGACGCGACGATCGAAACGATCCGGGATCGAATCGACGTCGTCGAGCTGGTCGGGCGCCACGTGGCGCTGCGCAAGGCGGGGCGTAACTACAAGGGGCTCTGCCCCTTCCACGACGAGAAGACGCCCTCGTTCAGCGTGAACCCCGACCGCGGCATCTTCCACTGCTTCGGCTGCGGCGCGGGCGGGAACGTCTTCGCGTTCCTGATGCGCCACGAGAACCTGACCTTCCCCGAGGCCGCGCGCGCCCTGGCGCGCGAGTGCGGCGTCGAGATCCCCGAGAGCTCGGGAGCCGACGCAGGCGAGGGCGAGCGCCTGGTCGCGGCGAACCAAGTGGCGCAGCGCCTCTACCGCGCCGCGCTGGCGGGGCCCGAGGGCGACGCGGCGCGCGCGTACCTCGCGAAGCGCGGGCTCGACGCCGCGGCGTGCGAGCGCTTCGGCCTGGGCTTCGCCCCCGACCGCTGGGACGCGGTGGCGCAGGCCCTCGCCGCGGCGCGGATCCCCGCCCAGGTGGGAGAGCGCGCGGGGCTCCTGGCGCCCCGGGAGAGCGGCGGCCACTACGACCGGCTGCGCGGGCGCGTCAGCTTCCCGATCCAGGACGCCCGCGGCCGCATCGTCGGCTTCGGCGGCCGCGCGATCTCGCCGGGCCAGGATCCCAAGTACCTGAACTCCCCCGAGACCCCCCTCTTCCGCAAGCGCGAGAGCTTCTACGGCTTCCCGGCGGCGCTCGAGGCGATCCGCCGCTCCGAGCGCGCCGTCGTCGTGGAGGGCTACTTCGACCGCATCGCGCTCGCCGAGGCGGGGGTGCCCGAGGCGGTGGCGACCTGCGGCACCGCGCTCAGCCCGGAGCACGGGCGCGGGCTCCGCCGCCGCACGCGCGAGGTGGTGTTGCTCTTCGACGGCGACGAGGCAGGCGAGCGCGCCGCGGAGCGCGCGCTCGAGGTGCTCCTGCCCGCGGGGTTGCGCGTGCGGGCCGCGGTGCTCCCGGCGGGCGAGGACCCCGACAGCCTCCTCGCGCGCGACGGGCCCGAGGCGCTGCGCGCGATCGTCGAAGCGGCGACCCCCGCCATCGAGGTCGTGATCCGCCGCGCCGTGGCGCGCGGGGTCGCGACGCCCTTCGAGAAGTCCGACGCCGTGGCCGCGGTGGTGCCGCACCTCGCGCGCATCCCCGACCGGGTCGAGCGCAGCGCCTTCGCGCGCCGCCTCGCCCTCGCCGCGGGGGTCGAGGTGGCCGACGTGTCGGCGGCGCTCCGCGAGGCCCTCGGCGAGGAGCCGGCGCCCGAGGCAGGGGCCGCCGCGCCGCGGGGGGCGGCTCCCGATCCCGAGCAGCGCTTCGCGCAGCGACTGGCCGAGGTGCTCCTCGATCACCCCGCGCTCGCGCACCGCTTCCGCCCGGGCGAGCCCGCCGCCCTGGTGCGCGACGCCGCCTGGTGCACTCTCCTCGAAGCCCTGGTGCGCACCTGCGGCGAGCACGGCATGGCGCTCGGCGACTCGGCGGTGGAGGACGCGTACGCGCCCGAGGAGTTCCAGCGGCTGTGCGCCCTCGACTGCCAGGAGCGGATCTCGCTCACCCCCGAGGAGGCCGTGCGCGTCCTCGACGACACGCTCGAGAACCTTCGCCAGCGCCGCCGCGCCGAGGTCCAGCGGGAGACCACGCGGCGCCTCGCCGAGAGCCCTCCCAGCGAGCATCCCGCGCTCCTGCTCGAGAAGCAGCGTCAGCTCGAGCAGAAGCGCGCCGCTCGCGGTCTCGATCCGAAACCCCCCGCACCCCGCGGTGGAGTCGAATTGCTGCCGTAGTCCGAACCAGGAGATCCCCCCCGATGTCCTTCGAAGCCCCCCGCCCGGTCCCCGTCCGTCGCAGCGCGCGCAAGCGTCCCGCCTCGCTCCCCGAGCCCTCCGCGGGCGACGGGTCGCCGGCGGCGCAGGCTGCGGCGACCCGCGCGGCGGTGCGGGTGCGGTCCGCGAGCAACGGGAGCGCGGAGCGCGTGGAGGTCAGCGACCAGACCCGCGGCTTGCGCGGCGTGAAGCAGCTCCTGGTCGCGGGCCGGCGCAAGGGCTTCCTCACCGTGGACGACGTGAACGGCGCACTCCCGGACGAGGTGCTCTCGTCGGAGCAGATCGACGAGGTGATGGCGCTCTTCGGCGAGAACGACATCCCCGTGATCGAGTCCGTGAAGCCGGCCCTGCGCCAGAGCGCGGGGTCGGGCCGCGACTACCGCGACGACGTGTCGGCGCCCACCAACGATCCCGTGCGCGTCTACCTGCGCGAGATGGGGCAGGTGTCGCTGCTCACGCGTGAGGGCGAGGTCTCCATCGCGAAGCGCATCGAGCAGGGCGAGCACGATCAGGTCCGCGAGGTGCTGGGCACGCCCTTCGGGATCCAGGAGGTGCTCGCCGTCGGCGATCGCCTGCGCAAGGGCAAGCTCGCCTTCGAGGACGTGGCGGACGGGCTCGAAGAGCTCGAGGGCGCCGCGCTCGAGGCGCGCCGGCGCCAGTTCGTCGAGGCGCTCGCCAAGGTCCGCCGCGTCGAGGGCGAGCTCGTGCGCAAGCAGAACGCGGCCGCGAACTCTCGCACCACGGGGGCCGCCCGGGAGCGGTTGCGGACCGAGGTGCAGGAGCGTTTGGACCGCGCGGTGGTCTGGCTGCGCGAGGCGAGGTTCGCCCCGGCGCGCACGGAGGAGATCGCCGAGCGCATGCGCAAGCTCGCGCGCGAGATCGGTCGCGTGCGCGCCGAGATGGGGGGCGTGACCCGGCCCTTCGGCGTCGAGCCGGCGGCATTCAGCGACCTCGCCGACCTCTCCGGGCGCCGCAGCCGGCGCGGTCACGAGGCGCTGGCGGCGCTGGGCGGCGACCCGGCCCGCATCGCCGAGGCGCGCCAGGCGCTGGAGCGGCACCTGCGCGAGCAGCACGCCCTCGAGAGCGAGGCGCGCATGTCGGTGGCCGAGATGCACGCGGCCCTCGAGCGCCGCGCCGAGGCCGTCGTGCGCACGCACCAGGCGAAGTGCGAGCTCATCGAGGCGAACCTCCGGCTCGTGATCTCGATCGCGAAGAAGTACACGAACCGCGGCCTCCAGTTCCTCGACCTCATCCAGGAGGGCAACATCGGCCTCATGAAGGCCGTGGACAAGTTCGAGTACCAGCGCGGCTACAAGTTCTCGACCTACGCCACCTGGTGGATCCGCCAGGCCATCACGCGTGCCATCGCCGATCAGGCGCGCACCATCCGCATCCCCGTGCACATGATCGAGACGATCAACAAGGCCGTGCGCGCGACGCGCCACCTGGTGCAGACGCTGGGCCGCGAGCCCACGCCCGACGAGCTCTCCGAGCGCATGGAGATGTCGATCGAGAAGGTGCGCATGGTGCTCAAGATCGCGAAGGAGCCGATCAGCCTCGAGACGCCGGTGGGCGAGGACGAGGACAGCGCGCTCGGCGACTTCATCCCCGACCAGAACGCGGTGGATCCCCAGGAGGCCGTGGTGAACGAGAACCTCGCGCTCCAGACGCGCCGGGTGCTGGCCACCCTCGCGCCGCGCGAGGAGCGCGTGCTGAAGATGCGCTTCGGGATCGGCGAGCGCGCGAACCACACCCTCGAGGAGGTGGGCCAGGACTTCGAGGTGACGCGCGAGCGCATCCGCCAGATCGAGGCCAAGGCGCTGCGCAAGCTCCGCCACCCGAGCCGCAGCCGCCTGCTGAAGAGCTTCGTGGAGGGCTAGATGATCACGTCCTCCCACGCCCGCGAGCGGAAGCGCCAGAGCAGCGCCGCCGCCAGGCTCATGATGAACGCGAACTCCGCGTACCACGCGCCCACCACGCCGCCCCCGAGCGTGTAGGCGAAGAGCCAGACGAGCGGGAGGCGCACGAACCACGCGAGGCCCGTCTGCGCGAGGAAGGGCCAGCGCGTGTCGCCCGCTCCGCGCAGCGCGCCCTGCGCCACGATCTGGACCGCGTCGAAGAGCTGGAACGCCGCGCCGAGCGCGAGCAGCGGCGGACCCAGGCGCAGCACGTCGGCGTCGGTCGTGTACATCGCCATGAGCGCATCCGGCGCGAGCAGGAAGAGCGCGGCGATCCCCGCGGCCAGCACCAGCGCGAGCTTCATCGCCGAGTGGTAGCTCCGCACCGCGGACGCGAGGTCCGCGCCGCCCTTGTAGCGCCCGACGAGCGTGGTGGCGGCGAGACCGATCCCGATCGCCTGCATGAACGAGAGCGAGAGCAGCGAGATCATCGCCTGCGTCGCGGCCATGGATGCGTTGCCCATGCGCGCCACGAGCGTCGTGAAGATCGCGAAGGCGCTCATGTCGAGCACCCACTGTCCGCCCACGGGCGCCCCGGTGCGCAGGAAGCGGCGGATCGCGCGGGGGTTCGGGCGCACGGGCTGCGTCTGGTAGGCGTCGCGCGTGCGCCGCCGCAGGAAGGCGGTGGCGAGGACGGCCACGCCCACCCACTCCGCGATCGAGGTGGCGAGCCCCGCCCCCGCGACGCCCCACGCCGGCAGGCCGAGCTTCCCGAACACGAGCGCCCAGGCGAGGATCGCGTTCGCGCCGTTCGCGACGATCGTCGCCACGAGCGGCGTGCGCGTGTCGCCGAGGCCGCGGAAGAAGGACGAGAGCGCGATCCAGACGGCGAGCCCCGTGAGCCCGATGGGTCGCATCCGCGTGTAGGCCATCGCGTGCTCCCGGATCTCGGGGCTCGTCCCGGCGAGCTGCCAGAGGGGATCCGCGAGCGCCGCGAAGGCGAAGAGCGCGAGCGCCGCGGCGGGGACGACCGCGTAGAGCCCCTGCCACGCCCAGGCGCCGCACGACTTCTCGTCGCCCGCGCCGTGCGCCTGGGAGACGAACGTCTGCACGCCCATCGCCGTACCGCTGAAGATGCTCATCACCGTCCACAGCCAGATCCCCGCGAAGCCGAGGGCACCGAGCTGCGCCGCGCCGAGGCGACCGACGAAGATCGAGTCCACCAGGTGCATCACGGTCTGCGACATCTGCGTGAGCACGATGGGATAGGCGAGGACGGCGACCTCGCGGACGCTCCCCGCCCTCGCCGGGTGGTGGGTGGCGGTGACCGGGACCGGGATCGCCATGGGGAAGCTCCAGAACGACGGAGGCCGCGAACGCTCTCTCGCGTTCGCGGCCTCCGTGGTGGGCCCGCTATGGATCCACTCACGTCATGAACGAACGCGATACACCCGTACTCGGGCCGGGACCCTGCCGGCCCATCCGATTCGGGCCGGCGCAGGGAACGGCGAGACGGTTCCGGACGAAGACACTTGCCATCGCGGACCGTGGTTACCACAGGCCCGCGAGCGTGGCAACGCCCCCCTCGAGGGCATCCGCTTCACGGCATCCGCTCCACGAACCGGTGAGCGAGGGGGCGCCAACTGATCGCGCCGCTCGTCCCGCGAGGCTCCGCCGCCGTTGCGCTCCTGGCCGTTGTCTGGCTCGTCGAGCGCGCCCTGCCCTCATCCCGCGAAGTTCACCTCGTCGCGAGGGCGCGGTCGTGGGCTTCGTGGTAGGCGCCGGCCAGGCGCGACCAGTCGAAGGCCCAGGAGTGCTGCTCTACCTCGTTGCGGAGCGCGATGCGGGCGCGCCGGTCGAGCTGACAGAAGCGCAGGATGCGCCGCGCGAGGTCTCCGGCCGACTCCTCGAAGCTCCGCCCGCGCCGCGGCAGGACCGCGAGCCCCCACTCGTCGTGATCGGGATACACGTCCGCCACGAAGCGGCCGAAGCCCGCGAGGTCGCTCGTGATGGCGGGGACGCCCATCGCCACGCACTCGAGCGGCGTGTAGCCCCAGGGCTCGTAGCTGCTCGGGAAGATCCCCAGGTGACAGCCGCGCACGAAGTGCTCGTAGTCCATCCCCCAGAGCGGGCTCACGGGCGAGATGAACTCGGGGTGGTACACGACCTTCACGGGATCGTCCCCCGCGTTGCGGAGCCCGAGCGCGCGCAGGTGCGCGAGGATCGGATCGTGCTCCGGGTCGTCGAGCACGTGCGTGGCCAGCAGCGGCGGCCGGTCGCTCCGGAAGGCGTGCTGCACGCGCCGGTGCCGCAGGCGCCAGTACTCGTCCACGAGCTCGTCGAGGACCACCCGCTCCCCCGCCGCGGAGCGCCGGAAGAGCCGCTCGCCCACGCTCTCGCCGATGCGCAGCGAGACCACGCGCAGCTCGTCGAGGACCGCGCGGGCGTGGAGCGCGCTCGGGTCGAGCGAGCGCGTCGTCCGCGACGTCACGATGAAGAAGACGACCGTCGTCCCCGGGCTCGCGGTGCGGAGCTCCCGGTTCAGCCGCGCCAGCGACTCGAGGCAGAGGTCGAAGCCCTTGTTGCGCGTCTCGAAGCGGCCGGCGTTGAAGAAGTAGAGCGTGCGGTCGAGATCGAAGGCGTAGCTCGGGAAGAAGTGGCCCATCACGAAGCGGTGGATCTGCTCCTTGTGCTGCGCGTGGAGCGTTTGGAAGTCGTGGCCCACGTCGTAGCGCGCCACGTTCAGGCCATTGGGCGTGATGAGGTCCGGCGCGCGGCCGAGCAGCACCGCGCACTCCTCGCCCGTGATGGGCGAGACGGTGCTGAAGACGTCGCACTCCCGGGCGCAGACGCGCTCCAGCTGGTGCTGCGTGAGGATCCCGTACTTCATCGCCTCGGCGTCGGCGTCCAGATACGGGAGCCGATCGTAGAAGTCCGTCTTGTCCGACGCGTAGAAGCGCCCCACCGAGGTGGCGTGCGTGGTGAAGACGGTCGCGAGCTTCAGCTTCTCGCGCCGCAGCATGGGCAGCGCCACCCCCCCCAGCCACTCGTGGAAGTGGGCGACGACGCGGCGCCGCCGGCCGCGCTCGGGCGCGAGGCGAGTCGCGGCGGCGAGGAGCTTCCGTACCGCCTCGCCGAAGGCGAGGGTCCCATCCACGAGGGCGTCGCGCTGGCCCGGGTCGATGGCGTGGTCGCGCGCCAGGCGCTCCCGCACCTCCTCGACGCGCGAGGCCTGGAGCTCGTGATCGAGGAGCAGTACGCGCGGCCGCCCGTCCACGAGCCAGCGCGCGTGACGCACGCGGAGGCCCTGCGCGCCGAGCTCCTGCACCAGCTCGCCCACGAAGTCCAGAGCCGGCTCGTCCTCCACCTCGACCTCGGCGGCCGCGGGCAGGTGCGGGCCGACGAGCAGGTAGGCGTCGCCCCAGCGCTGCACCATCGTCGCCGCCTTCGAGCGCAGCACCTGGTAGATGCCGCCCACCTGGTTGCACACCTCCCAGGACACCTCGAAGAGGACGGCGTCGTCCCAGGGCGCGTAGGCCGAGGCGATGGGGAGGGGTCGCGGCGACACGTTCTAGTGATGGAAGAGGCGGAGCTTCGTGTGGACGAGCGTGATCCCGTACTCGCGGCAGGCCGCCTCCACCTCGGCGTCGCGCGTGGAACCGCCCGGCTCCGCGATGAAGCGCACGCCGTGGCGCGAGGCGACGTCCACGTTGTCGCGGAAGGGGATGAAGCCGTCGGAGACGAGGGAGACGCCGTCCAGCCCCCGGGCCCACGCGCGCTTCTCCTCGGCCGTGAGGGGTTCGAAGGGGCCGTCGAGGGCCTCGCGCAGGGCGGCCTCCTCGTGTCGCGTGAGATCGCCCTCGAGGAATCGCACGCGCCAGTTGATGCGCTCCTGCCGCTTGACACCCTTGCGGAAGCGCAGGCCGAGCACCTTCGGGTGGCGCCTCAGGTGCCAGAGGTCGGCCTTCGCGCCCGCGATCTTCGTGCAGTCGATGCGCGACTGCTGGCCCGCGCCGATCCCGATCAGCTGCCCGTCGAGCGCGAAGCCCACCGAGTTCGACTGCGTGTACTTGATGGAGACGAGGCCGAGGACGAGGTCGCGCCGCGCCACGTCGGTGAGGTCTCCGCACACGGCGTTCTCTACGTCGGAGAGCGTGATCGGCCGTTGGTTGCGGTCCTGGACGAGGCGCATGCCGAAGACCTCGCGCGCCTCGCGCTCGGGCGGCGTGAAGCGCGGGTCGGCCTCGAAGACGACGAAGCTCCCCTCCTTCTTCCCGGCCAGGATCTGGAAGGCGCCCTCCTCGAAGCCGGGGGCCACGATC
>DASRUS010000049.1:0-4810 GCA_035687825.1 Myxococcota bacterium
GCCGCGTCGCTGGATCCCTCGCGCTGTCGGGCGATCTCGCCTGCGAAGGCCTCCTCGTGGACGCGGGCGACGAAGCCGAGCTCGGCCGGGCGGGCGAGCTCGGAGCCCGGCTGCGCGCGACCGGCGTCGCTGCACCGCTCGCGGTGCGCGTGCCCCCGGCCCTCGTCGAGCCGGCGGCGCGTCTGGCCGCGCGCGTCGTCGTGACGGTCGATCCCTCGACCCCCTCGCCGCAGCTCGCGCAAGCCGCCCACGCCTGCGCCCGGGCGCGCGTGCCCCTGGAGTGGAGCCTGCGCGCGCCGCCCGCCGGGTCCTCGCTGGCCACGCCGATCCCCACCTCGACGCGCACGGGAGCGTCCGCACCGACGGCGATCCCGGCGAAGGAGACGGCCCGGCTCGCGCGCCGCGCGTGGGCGTAGGGATCCCCGGTAAAGGGGGCGCCGGGATCGGGGACCGCCGACGCGGTCTTCGACCAGCGCGCGTCGTAGCGGTCCGCGAGCGCGCGCGCGACGGGGATCTCCTTCACGGGATCCTCGGTGAGCGAGACGCGGATCGTGTCGCCGATCCCGTCCTCGAGGAGCGCCCCGATCCCGATCGCGCTCTTCACGCGCCCGTCCTCGCCGTCGCCGGCCTCGGTGACGCCGAGGTGGAAGGGGTAGCTGGGCGGCCAGCCTGTTGACTCTCCGCTCGCCTGCGGCTCGCTGCGCGGGCTGCAGGAAGCAGCCCTTGCCGCCAGTCGCGCTGCCAGCAGGCGGTAGGCGTGGATGGCGACCTGGGGGTTGCTCGCCTTCATGCTGAACACCACGTCGCGGAAGCCCTCGCCCTCGCAGACGTCGAGGAACTCGAGCGCGCTCTCCACCATGCCGAGCGGCGTGTCACCGAAGCGGTTCATCACGCGGTCCGAGAGCGAGCCGTGGTTCGTGCCGATGCGCAGCGCCCGCCCGAGCTCCTGGAGGCGCCGCAGCAGGGGCCGGAAGCGCTCCGCCACGCGCTCGAGCTCCTCGGCGTACTCCGCATCCGTGTACTCGCGCACGGCGAACTTCTTCTTGTCGGCGTAGTTGCCGGGGTTGATGCGGACCTTCTCCACGTGCTCGGCCGCGACGAGCGCCGCGTTGGGCGTGAAATGGATGTCCGCCACGAGGGGCACGCAGACCCGGCGGCGGTGCAGCTCGGCGCGGATCTCTGCGAGGCACTCGGCCTCGGTGATGGAGGGAGCGGTGACCCGCACGATCTCGCAGCCCGCCTCGGCCAGCCGCTCGATCTGATCGCAGGTGGCGCGTACGTCGCGCGTGTCGGGGGTGGTCATCGACTGGACGCGCAGGGGGTTCGCGCCGCCGATCCCGACGTCGCCCACGCGCACCTCGCGGGTCGTGCGTCGCGCGGGGGCGTACGCGTCGGGGACGTAGCGCAGGTCCACGGGTCAGCCTGCCGCGACGAGCGCGTGGAGCTTCTCGAAGGCCTGGTCCAGCCGCGCCGCGTCGCGGCCGCCGGCCTGGGCGAAGTCCGGACGCCCGCCGCCCTTGCCACCCACGAGCGCCGCCACCTCGCGGATCAGCTCGCCCGCCGGGTGCTTCGCGACGAGGTCCTTCGTCACGCCGAGGGCGAGCGAGACCTGGCCCTCGCGCTCCGCAGCCAGCAGCACGATTCCGCTTCCCAGCTTCGCGCGCAGGTCGTCCACCATCGAGCGCAGGTCCTTCGCCTCGACGCCGTCCACCCGCGCGGCGAGGACGCGCACCCCTCCCACCTCGCGGGCCTGGGACAAGAGGTCGCCGGAGGCGGCGCGCCGCTGCGCGGAGCGGAGCTCGTCGAGCTCCTTCTCGAGCGCGCGGCGCTCGTCGAGGAGCTTCTCCACCCTCGCGGTGAGCTCGGCGGGGGTGGTCCGCAGCAGCTCCGCAGCGCGCAGCAGGGTGCGCTCCTCCGAGCGCCAGCGCTCCAGCGCGTCGCGGCCGGTGAGCGCCTCCACGCGCCTCACGCCCGCGGCCACGCCTCCCTCCGACACCACCTTGAGGAGCCCGACCTCGCCCGTGGCCCCGGCGTGCGTCCCGCCGCAGAGCTCGAGGGAAAAGTCACCGAAGCCCACCACGCGCACGCGGTCGCCGTACTTCTCGCCGAACATGGCGATGGCCCCCGCGGCGAGGGCGTCCGCGTGGGGCATCTCCTCCACGCGGGCGGGCGCGTTCGCCTCGATCCAGCCGTTCACGAGGTCCTCGATGCGCTGGATCTCGGCGGGCGTCACGGGGGTGTCGTGGGTGAAGTCGAAGCGCAGGCGGTCGGGCGCCACGAGGGAGCCGCGCTGCACCGCCTGCCGGCCCAGCACCTCGCGCAGCGCCGCGTGCAGGAGGTGCGTGCCCGAGTGATGGCGCACGGCGCCGGCGCGCGCCGCGGGGTCGACGCGCAGCTCGGCGGTCTCGTCGACGTGGATCTCGCCCTGCTCCACGCGGCCGCGCTGGACGATGAGGCCCTCCACGGGCTTCAGGGTCGTCTCGACCCGCACCCGCCCGCTCGGCGTCGTGAGCGTGCCGCGGTCGCCCACCTGGCCGCCGCCCTCGGGATAGAAGGGCGTCTCCTCCACGACGATCTCCACCGCGTCGCCCTCGCTCGCGGTGCGCGCCGTCGCGCCGTTCACGAGGAGCGCGCGGATCGGTGACGAGGTCGCGAGCGTGTCGTAGCCGCGGAACGCGACGCGGCCCTGGGCCGCGAGCCGCTCCCAGAGCTCCCCCGGCGACTCCTGGCCGCTCCCCTTCCAAGCCGCGCGGCCGCGCTCGCGCTGCCCGGCCATGGCGGCGTCGAAGCCCGCCTGATCGATGCGCAGCCCCTCGCCGCGCAGGATGTCCTCGGTGAGGTCCACGGGAAACCCGAAGGTGTCGTAGAGGCGGAACACGACGTCGCCGGGCACGACCGCGACCCCGCGCGCCTTCACCCGCGCCGTCTCCGCCTGCAGCAGCGCCAGCCCCTTGCCGAGCGTCTCGAGGAAACGCTCCTCTTCCCGGCGCACGCGCTCGCGGATGAACTCGCGGCGTTCGGCGAGCTCGGGGTAGGCGCCGCGCATCTCGTCGATCACCGTCTCCGCCACGCGAAACAGGAACGGCTCCTCGACGCCGAGCAGCACCCCGTGGCGCGCGGCGCGGCGCAGGATCCGCCGCAGCACGTAGCCGCGGCCCTCGTTCGAGGGCAGCACGCCGTCGCCGATCAGGAAGGTCACGGCGCGCGCGTGGTCGGCCACGACGCGCAGGGACACGTCCTTCGCGGGATCGGCCCCGAGCTCTACCCCGGAGAGCTCCTGGGCCCGCGCCAGGAGCGGCGTGAAGAGATCGGTCTCGTAGACGCTGCGCGCGCCCTGCAGGATCCACGACACGCGCTCCAGGCCCGCGCCCGTGTCCACCGAGGGCTTCGGCAGGGGCTTCATCCGCCCGCTCGCGTCGCGGTCGTACTGCATGAAGACGAGGTTCCAGAACTCGAGCCAGCGCCCGCAGTCGCAGGTGGGATCGCAGCGCGGGTTCGTGCAGGCGCCCGTGGGCCCGAAATCGACGTTCAGCTCCGAGCACGGCCCGCACGGGCCCGTGTCGCCCATGGACCAGAAATTGTCGGCCTCGTCGAGCCGGAAGATCCGCTCGCGCGGGATCCCGATCTCCTTCTCCCAGAGCTCGAAGGCCTCGTCGTCCTCGCGGAACACCGTCGCGACGATGCGCCCGGGATCGAGCTTCCACACCGAGGTCACGAGCTCCCAGGCGAGCTGGATCGCCTCCTTCTTGAAGTAGTCGCCGAAGGAGAAGTTGCCGAGCATCTCGAAGAAGGTGTTGTGGCGCGCCGTGCGACCCACCATCTCGAGGTCGTTGTGCTTGCCCGAGGCGCGCAGGCACTTCTGGGCGGTGGCGGCGCGCGTGTACGGCCGCACCTCCTCGCCGAGAAAGGCGCGCTTGAACTGCACCATGCCCGCGTTGGTGAAGAGGAGGGTCGGATCCGACTGCGGCACCAGCGACGAGCTCGCGACGCGCCGGTGCCCGTGCTCCTCGAAGAAGCGCAGGAAGGACTCGCGGATCTCGCTCGCCGGCCAGCGGCTCGCCATCTCGGATTCGCTCCCGACCCGGGGGAGCTTCGAATGTACCAGGACCCCCCCGGGACCGCGATCCGGCGACGACGGCTAGAAACGCTCGATGTCGAGGTCGGGGGCGCCGGTGGCGGCGCGCGCGGGAGCCGGCTCGGGCTTCTTCGCCGCAGTGGCCTCCGGCTTCTCCTCGTCCGAGACCTTCTCGAAGTCGTCCCAGGTCCCGTCGGAGGTGGAGGCGATACCCCGGAAGCGCAGCGCGAAGTCGTCGGGGTTGCTCACGTGCTTCAGGGCCTCCTCGTAGGTCACGAGCTTGCCCTTCACGAGCTGCATGAGGGACTGGTCGAAGGTCTGCATGCCGTAGGTGGTGAAGCCCTTCGCGATGGCGTCGTGGAGCTCCTTGGTGCGGTCCTTGTCGGCGATGCACTCGCGCACCCGCGCCGTGGAGACCAGGACCTCGAGCGCCGGCACGCGGCCCTTGCCGTCGGCCTGGGGCACCAGGCGCTGGGAGATCACGGCCTTCAGGATCGAGCCGAGCTGCAGGCGGATCTGCTTCTGCTGGTAGGGCGGGAAGACCGAGATGATGCGGTTGATGGTCTCCGTCGCGTCGAGCGTGTGGAGCGTGCTCATCACGAGGTGGCCGGTCTCGGCGGCGGTGATGGCGGTCTCGATGGTCTCGAAGTCGCGCATCTCGCCCACCAGGATCACGTCGGGATCCTGGCGCAGCGCGGCGCGCAGGGCGTTCGCGAAGCTCTGGGTGTCGAAGCC